>JADHOU010000030.1 GCA_016778825.1 Candidatus Puniceispirillum sp.
TAGCCGCCGGATTGATGCTGGTATTTTTGCGGCCATTTAAACTTGGCGACTGGATTGAAACGGCTGGCATGTCAGGCATTGTTCGCGAAATCGGACTTTTCACCACAGTGATCGACACGTTTGACAAGGTTTATATCAGTGTTCCCAATTCGTCGATTTGGTCATCCAATATCGTCAATCATTCACGTTATCAAACACGGCGTCTCGATCTTGATATTGGCATTGCCTATGAAAGCAATCTGGATGATGCCGAAGCGGCCTTGATGAGCCTTGCAACAGATCCGCGTATTCTGCCCGATCCAGAACCGCGCTTTCTGGTTGTCAGCTATGCAGATTCGGCGATCATTGTGCGGCTTCGTGTGCATGCCACCTATGATGATTTCTTTGATCTTGGCTATGATCTACATCGCCAGCTAAAAGGCGCAATGGCGGCGCATAATGTTTCAATTCCTTATCCGCAACGCGTGATCCGTTATGCCGGCGACGATGAGGCTGATGGATCTGTTGGCGGGGCATGACAAGCAAGTCAAAGCCCAGCCACATCACTCGTGAGTCCCTGCAAAGCTGGCGCGTTGCCACGCTGGCGCGCGAACGTGATGGCACCAATACGACCATTGCAAGCGAAGACCAACTTCTTGAATCACGGCGCGCCATGATCCCCGATGATACCGATTGCCGCGATTTATGGGTGTTTGGCTATGGAAGCCTTATTTACAACCCGATCATCGCTCATGAACAGCGTCTTATTGCCCGAATTCACGGCTATCGCCGGCGGTTCTGTCTTTGGACGCAGATTGGTCGCGGCTCGCCAGAATGTCCGGGGCTTGTGCTGTCGCTTGATCGTGGTGGATCATGTGTTGGCGTTGGCTTCAAGTTACAGCCCGATACTGCGATTGCCGAACTTGATCTGTTATGGCGCCGCGAAATGATGACGCTTGCCTATAATGCACGCTGGCTACGACTTCATACCGACGATGGAATCAAGCGCGGGCTTGCCTTTGTGGCCAATCCGCAGCGTCCGGCATATGCGCCGTCAATGCCGTTTGAAGATCTGGTTACAACAGTGGCAACGGCAATCGGGTTTAACGGCCCTTGCCATGATTACCTGTTTGACACGGTTGCAGGCATGAAGGATTGCGGTATTCGCGACCATTCGATGGAAAAACTGGCAGATGCCGTGTCACAGAGGCTTGCATCGGCTGAATAATTTGGGTAGTTACTGTTTTCCTGTTGGAAAATGCGGCTGTGGCGGAATGGTAGACGCGGCGGATTCAAAATCCGCTTCTGGTGACAGAGTGGGGGTTCAAGTCCCTTCAGCCGTACCAACAAGGATTATTTTTGGGACATTGATATTTGCGTCTGCTGCAGAAGGCGAACACGCCCCAAGGTCTTATTTATGGTGACCGATGCCAGTTTGGCGATTTTTAAAGCAACAATATGATTTCCTAATTCGTGCCGCTGCGACCAAATTAGCGGTGCGCGCAATGTATGTATTTGCCATTCTAGAATCGATCATTATTCCTGTTCCGGTTGATCCATTGCTTGTTGCGGCGGTGCTGGCACGCCCTGCCCGTTGGCGGCAATTGGCCATTGGCTGTACAATCGCATCGGTTATTGGCGGGGTTGGCGGCTGGGTGATTGGCCGTTTTTTCAGCCTTCATATTCACGATTGGCTGGCTGTTCTGCCGGCCAAGCTTGCCGCGCCGGCCGCCTTTGCCGCAGTTGAAACCGGCTTTGCCGAATTTGGCATTTTTCTGGTGTTTCTTGGCGCTTTTTCACCGCTTCCTTACAAGGTTATTGCGGTTAGCGCCGGTCTTGGCGGTTTTGCTCTTGTGCCATTTGTTCTAACTTCGATTATTGGCCGTGGTTTGCGATTTGCAATTATCGCTGCTATTGCAAGACATAATGGAAACCCTAAAATAGTGATCATGCTGGTGACGGCCCTTGTCTGTTTATTTGCCGTTGCAATAGGGATGACGCGATGAACAAACCTATCATTCCCCTGATTGGCTATCAGCTTGGCCTGATGATCGCTGGCGGCATTTCCACAGGCTTGCTTGGCGGCGCTTTATTATTTCAATATGTTGGCGGTCTGGCACCGTGTAGCCTTTGTATCTGGCAACGTTGGCCGCATCTGGCGGTAATGATTCTGGCCTTTATCGGGCTTCGCGGCATTATGCCCCGCCTGATGCTACAGCTTATCCTTATCAGCGGCGTGATCAGTGCGGCGCTTGGCGGTTATCATGCTGGCATTGAGTGGGGATTCTGGGCCGGACCAAGCGGCTGTACGGCCAATCTTTCGCTTGATGGTGACATTTCGGCAATGACGCAGCTGCTTCTTGAAACCCCGCTGGTGCGGTGCGACGATGTGGCATGGTCGCTTTTCGGCCTATCAATGGCAGGATGGAATGCGCTGATCAGTCTTGACATTATTGCCGCGGCACTTATCTCGTTAAGACGTATTTGACTCAATTCTGTTTCTGTCCGGCAAAGGCTTTTTCATGACAACGGCAAAAACCACAACAAACCGGCAAGACATCGAACGCTATATCCGTGTTGACCATGCTGGTGAACGCGCCGCCCAGCAAATTTATCGTGGGCAGCTGGTGGTGCTAGACAAACATCCGATGGGCGAAGAAATCCGCCATATGATGGCGCAAGAAGTCGAACATCTGGAAACCTTTGACACGCTGATCAATGAACGCCAGGTTCGGCCATCCCTGCTCGACCCGCTTTGGGGCGTTGCTGGATTTGCGCTTGGCGTGGTGACCGCAGCAATGGGGCCAAAGGCGGCAATGGCCTGCACGATTGCGGTCGAAGAGGTGATTGGCGAACATTACCAGAAACAGGCTGAAAACCTGGGTGAAGATGAAGCTGAATTAAAAACGAAAATTGAACGGTTTCGTGATGAAGAACTGGAACATCGCGATATTGCTGTTGATTACAAAGGGCGCGAAGCACGGCATTATAAATTGCTTCATGATGTCATCCAGACCGGATGCCGCACCGCCATTAAAATTGCCGAAAAAATCTAGCCAGTGAAAATCTAACCAGCCTTGCCCGCAATAACATTTTTTGGCTGTTAAAGGGCTAGATTATTCATCACTTTGCAATTCGCTATCCCAATAAAGATAGTCACGCCATGACTCATGAAGATAATTTGGTGGAAAAGCGCGGCCATTTTCCTGTAATTGCCAAACATTCGGCGCTGCCGGTTTTGACAAGGGATGCATATTGCACTGGCTAGGCAGCAAATTGCCCTTACGCAAATTGCATGAACTGCAGGCCGCAACCACATTTGCCCAATTGGTTCGCCCGCCTTTCGAGCGCGGCACGACATGATCAAAGGTTAAATCAGCCGCCGAAAAGCTCATGCCGCAATATTGGCAGGAAAAGCGGTCACGCAGAAAAACGTTAAAACGGGTAAAGGCAGGGTTGCGTTTTTGCGGCACATATTCCTTTAGCGCAATAACCGATGGCAGGCTCATTTCCATGCTTGGTGACGAGATTTTTTGGTCATATTCCGAAATGATGGTCACACGGTTAAGACAAACAGCCTTGATCGAGTCCTGCCACGACCACAAGGATAGCGGAAAATAATTCAACGGCCGAAAATCTGCATTCAAAACCAAAGCTGGTGAGAAACTGCCTGCATTCATTCATGTCTCCCTGTCTAAAGACAAATTGTCTTATCGAAGTTTTTCCATGACGCCTGACAAAGCAAAACATGCCAGCGATTGAAAAACAACCCTCTGGAATCAAGATATGGACAGGAATACTCAAATAGCCACTAAATATTGGCGATCAAAATCACAAAGACCGTCAAAATCAGACGCTTGGCTTAAGCTGGTAGATATTTCGCCAGAAATGCAATTGTGGCGGATAGGCCATCGGGATCAATGCCGTGACCAAGCCCGTCACAAGCCACGGTTTCAACCATAATTGACCGGCTTTGCATCACATCATATGACGCCCTTTGCAGCGCAAAAGGCACAACTTGATCATCGGTACCATGAACCAACAGAACCGGTGGATAATTCACGCCATCAGCAAGATCATCATGCCGCAAAAGCGCGCCAGAAAAACTGACAATGGCTGCTGGGGGTACGGCATGGCGTAACCCGCAATGAAGACTCATCATGCCGCCTTGGGAAAATCCGGCCAATGCCAATGCTGATGCTGGCAATTTCAATGCGGCAAGCGCCGCCGTTATCGCCGCTTCAATGACCGGTGCTGCGGCAACCGGTCCATTCACCCGATCATCAATATCAAACCATTCGCGCCCTGCGGGATTCATCTTGCAAGGCGCTGGCCCATTTGGCACGAAAAAGGCCGCGCCCGGAAACCGAACCGAAATCGGGTAGGCCAGATCGGCAAGATCATTGCCATCAGCGCCCCAACCATGAAGCAGAATAATCAGGCTGCTAGCTTGGCCGCCGCGTGCAGGCGGAATAAATGGTCCGGATAGATCACCAAAACTGCGCATTTCCATAAACTTTCCCCCGTGAAGCGGCGTCAAAATCTTTTTTCGCCTTATAGTCTGTCAATTGTTACCAGCAAACCGGCCTTTGCCAGAATGCTTATCTGATTGCCTGCCCGATTGATGACAAGAGTGGCTGGCAAATTAATCCTCAAAATCATCAAGCTGCATTTCGCCAATTTTGCCGCCCCTATCATCATTGACGAAATTGTTGCAAAGCGATAGGTCTGGATTAAGACGAACAGCAGGATCACTGCCATGGATTGCCCCGTGATTACTCGATTTGCGCCAAGCCCAACAGGGCCTTTACATCTTGGCCATGCTTATGCGGCAAAGGTGGCGCATGATCTGGCATCGCAATCGGGCGGCAAAATGATCCTTCGCATTGACGATATCGACCATACGCGGTGCCGCGACATCTATACGGCGCAGATTTTCAATGATTTGGACTGGCTGGGGCTGAATTGGTATGGCAGTGCCAGTGACGTGCAATCAAACCGCAATGCACCGCATCAATCACAGCGGATGCCAGCCTATCAAGCGGCGCTAAAAACGCTTCAGGATAAGGAGCTTGTCTATCCTTGCTATCTTAGTCGCCGCGAATTGAACGAGCTATTATCAGCGCCACATGCACCCCCTGCATCACAAATTGATCGCGCCACCCCAGCCGCAGCCCCGGCTTCGGTGATTGCCAACACCGATCAATTATTAAGCCAAAAAGAACGGGCGCGCCGTCATGCCGCCGGTCAAGGCGCGGCGTGGCGTCTTCGCATGGATGCCGCCATTGATATGGCCTTCGGTAAGAATGATGGGAGTGAGAATGGTAATGATGGCGAAACCCTATCTTGGTTTGACCATCTGACTGGCCGGCAAATTGCTAATCCGGCACAATTTGGTGATGTGGTGATTGCCCGCGCCGATATTGCCGTGTCATATCATTTGTCAGTGGTGATTGATGACGCACTTGATGGGGTTACGCTTGTCACCCGCGGCAATGATCTTGCCGCTTCAACCCATCTTCACCGGCTCTTACAGGCGCTTTTTGCACTTTCAGTTCCCGATTATTGTCATCATGCGCTTGTTCTTGATCAGGCTGGCAAGCGGCTCGCCAAGCGCGATTCTGTACATAGCCTTGAAATGATACGGCAAATTCATGTTGATCCGTCATCAATATTTGCCAAAATGCCGCCAATGCCGGCGATAAATTTACATTGCAACGCCTAATAGGCGCTATGTCATGGGCATTTGCATATCGCCATAAAGCATTATCTATTTTTATAACATTTAAATTAGTCAGTGGGGTTGACTTAAATAATTATTAATTCCATATACTGCATTGCACCAAATGAAAGTTTGTGTGTTTCCTCCCTAGACTCGGTCGTGAGCGTGCTCACGACCTTTTTTTTGGCTTGTATCTTCATAAAATCTAATTTGAAAATTGATTGCTTCCAATATGTACATAATAAAAGAGGCTGTTTTAAATTGCTGCACCGCAACAAAGCTGAATCTATGGCCATTTCGCCGTAGCACCTAATCTGCTAAAACATGAAAACAAAATAAAGATTAGGCATGGTTAGGACGGCGAACCATGCCAAGCCAAGCCAGCGCCATGGCGATAATCGTGACCGGCCCAAGGGCTGATAAAACCATTACTTCCCAGCCAAATTGGCTATGCAGCGCACCAGCGGCCAGGGATGCCGTGGCAACCGATGTTGTCGTGACCAGATCGGCAATACCCTGAACCCGACCACGTTCTTCGGGGTTGGCCACGCTTGCCACCAGTGAGCTGCCGCCAATATAAAGAAAATTCCAGCCAAGCCCCATACAGGCTAGCGCCACAAAATACCACCAAAACCCATCACCAAGAAGGGCGCTAGCAATGGCTGCCAGATAAATCAGCACGCCACTTGTCAGAATGACTGGCGCGCCAAATCTGGCAATCAGATTGCCGGTAAAAAATGCAGGCGCAAACATGGCCACAACATGCCATTGAATAATGGTCGCATTGGCCGAGGTTCCAAGCTTGGCAACATTGACCACCTGCAATGGCGTGGCGGTCATCATATAGCTCATCATCGCATAGCCAATGGCCGCGCTAATCACGCCAACGACAAAAATCGGTATTTTGAAAAAACGGCCAATCGGTCGGCCTCCCGAACCGGTGCGTTCCGGTTTTGGGATCTTCACCCCACTTAAAAACCCAAGCGAGATAAGCTGCACCGCGGCGACGCTGAAAAAACAGCCCGCATAAAGATGCCCTGGCACGAAATCAACCGTATTGCGAGCAATTTCCGGCCCCATGAACGCCGCCAGCAAGCCACCAGCCAAAACATAGGAAATGGCCTTTGGCTTTTGTGATTCTTCGGCACTATCAGCGGCGGCATAGCGATAAAAACCCGCACAGCCATGTGCAACACCAAGAAACATCGACGCCGCACAAAACAGCCAAAAATTTGAAATGAGAATGGCAATGCCTTGGGTAAAGGCAGACACGGCCGCGATCATCACCCCGCCCATAAAAACCGGCCGCCGGCCAAATCGTACCATCAGCAATGACGCTGGCAAAGTGGTTAGCATTGAAGTGACAAATTGCAGCGACAGCCCCAGCGTCGCTAGCCACGGTAAGGGCGATAAAAGACTGCCGACAAGCGCGGTATTGATGATATTCACATTCATCGTTGTCATTGAAAGGGCCTGCGCCGCCGCAAGCCTGATCACGTTGCCGGTATTGCTTTTCGTTTGCATGATAGTGATGTCCAAGATAGGTGCCAGCCATAAAGACATAGACCAGCATAGCGCATGAATAACAAAGCCAATACAATCCTATAACGCGATTTCCATCGAAGCACAATCAAGGGTCATCAGCGCAAATGGCAGGCCAATGCTATCGGGAAAAAACCACACATTGATCCATGTTCAAAATCTTCATTGAAAACTAGGTTTTTAACTTCCGGCCGAACAGCTCAAGACGGTGATCAACAAGTTCATAGCCCATTTCAAGGGCAATCTGTTCTTTCAAAGCTTCCAGCTCGGCATGGTAGAATTCGATCACTTCACCAGTTTCAACATCAACAAGATGTTCGTGATGTTCACCAGATTCTTCATAGCGGGCGCGTCCATCACCAAATTCCAGCCGGTCAATAACCCCTGCCTCTTCCAACAATTTTACCGTTCGATAGACGGTGGCAATTGAAATTGTGCGATCCTGTTCAACAGCGCGCCGATATAGCTGGTCAACATCGGGATGGTCTTCCGACCCTTCAATAACCCCTAAAATAATCTGCCGCTGGCTCGTCATGCGAATGCCATTAGTGAGGCATTTTTCAATAAGCCCGCTTGTCATGGCATCACCCATCTATCGTGTTGGTTACAAGATGGCTTAACTATAAGCCTTATAGATAAAGCAATCCAGCCCCAAGCGTGATTTTCACCATTGCGCTTTGCCCCAACCGAATTCAATTGACCTTGATCGAGTTTGCGGGAACTGTTTTGCCCATGATACCACCAGTCTCCAATCGCCTCGGCAATGATAGCGCAAGTACGACAAGGGGCATTTTGCAGCTTTGTGCGGCTATGCTGTTTATTCCGATCCTTGATGTTTTTGCCAAGCTTCTTGGCCAAGCATTAGACCCTGTCGAAGTCACCTTCATGCGGTTTGTCATGCAGATTTTGCTGATGGCACCATTGGTCATTTGGACGCGTCAATGGCATGTTCCAACTGGCACTTTGATGATGCAATTTGCCCGCGGCATTCTGTTGGCAATTGCCACCGTCTGTTTCTTTGCCGCGCTTCAGCATTTGCCGATGGCCGAGGCCATTTCGATTTATTTCGTGCAGCCATTGATCCTGACCGCACTATCAGCACTTTTTCTGGGCGAGCAAATCCGACAAAGGCGGATTATCGCAATCATCATCGGGCTTTTCGGGGTGATGGTGATTTTGCAGCCAAGCATCGTGATTTTTGGTGCGCCAGCCCTGTTTCCGCTGGCAACAGCGCTGGCTATGGCAGGCTATGTTACGATCACCCGCCGCCTTGCTGGCAAAGCGCATCCGTTTCAAATGCAGTTCATTGTTGGCATTACAGCGACAATCGCCCTTGGTGCTACCATGCTAATTGGCCAGATGTTCGATCTTGCCGGCACTGGCTTCATCATACCAAATGCACAACAATTTGAATGGATTATCTACATGGGGATTGTCGCCACCATCGGCCATATCTTTATCGTCTGGGCGGCCAATAACGCACCAGCAAGCGTACTGGCACCTTTCCAATATACCGAGATTATTTCATCGGTGATTTTAGGTTATCTGGTGTTTGGCGACCTACCCGCCAAAAGCACAATTCTTGGCGTTTGCATTATTGTCGGATGCGGTATCTATCTATTTCATCGTGAACGCATTGCCGCACAAGAAGATCGCCAAGCTGGCCGCTAGCTGGTTTTGCTTCCTTCATATTGCCGCCGTTCACGCAAGAACTGCAATGTCGATAAAGGCAGGCTAAGCGTATAGATCGCCACCACCGCCATATAGGTAAACCACGGCTCTGTCACCACAGCAGCGCCAAGAAGCCCGATCCCCGCCAAAATTGGAAGTACTGATTCAACTGGCAATTTCAACCGCTTGCCAGCAAAGGTTGGCAACGCGCTAACCGCGCCAGCACCAACCAGAACCAACCAAGCGGATACCCAATTCGGATCACGCACAATTTCAAGATTGAATTGCAGATCAATGACGATCGGCAATAACACAAGAAAACCAGATGCAGGTGCAGGAATACCGGTAAAATAACCCTTGGCATAATCAGGCGGGTCGGGCAGCTCAGAATCAAACCGCGCCAGTCGAAGCGCAATTGAAACCGCATAGAATAAAGTTGCCCACCACGCCATCGTGCCAGCATCTTGCAAGGCCCAGATATAAAGACATAAAGCCGGCACAACTCCAAACACAACAAGATCAGACAAGCTGTCAAGCGCGGCACCGAAGGCGCTTGAGGTTTGAAACCGGCGCGCCGTGCGCCCATCAAGCGCATCGAAAACCGCAGCAACACTGATCAAAATAATCACCCCAGCCCAGCGTCCATCCATCGCAAATCGTAAAGCGGTTAGGCCTGAGGCAAATCCGGCAACTGTCAAAATATTGGGCAAAAGCCAGTAGATCGAAACTGACCTGAAACGCTTTTTCTTTTGCAGACGCTCGCTCATTACCGGCAAACCCCATCAGTAATTTCGGCTGTCTTACCCGACAGATCGGCAAGGGTTGTTTCACCAGCAATTGTTGTTTGCCCTGCTAAAACATAAACCGGCGTCGTTGCTGGCAACCATACATCAACACGGCTTCCAAATCGGATAATGCCATATTGCTGGCCAATATTCAGATAATCGCCAACCGCCGCTTCAAGCAAAATACGGCGGGCAACAAGCCCCGCAATCTGGACAACACCAACAGGCTGACCCGATGCCATTTCAAGAACCATATTCTGACGTTCATTCTGTTCCGACGCCTTATCCAGACTGGCGTTTAAAAACGCACCCTTGTGATAGGATGTGGCAATCACTTTACCGGCAACCGGCGCGCGGTTCACATGAACATCAAACACATTCATAAAAATTGAAATGCGCCGCCATTCGCCCTTTGGCAGATCAAGATCATCCGGCACCGGCACAATGCCAGTTGATAACACCCGCCCATCAGCGGGTGCGATGACAAGATGATCGGTTACCGGCGTTGTGCGCTTTGGATTGCGGAAAAAATAAATGCACCATAGCGACAAAAGGCTGCCCGGAAGCAAGAACCCTGCCCAGAAATAGGTGATGATTGCCGAAACAAGCATAAACAGGAAAATAAACGGCCAGCCAGCAGGATGGATTGGCACCAGAACTTCATCCTTGACGCTTTTGAAGATATTCATTTGTTTCAACCTGTTTTCTAACAACCGTTATCAGCGGCTGACGCGCTTGCCGCGACCAAGCCAAAATTTGTTGCTGGCACCATAT
>JADHOU010000031.1 GCA_016778825.1 Candidatus Puniceispirillum sp.
ACATCACCTTTTTTGGCGGTTCCATCGGTGATCATGGCCAAGGTTTCAGGCTGCATCCGGATATGCCCCTTTACAATGGCAATGCGTTTGGTGTCGGCTTTGCTGCCAACATCAACCATATGTGCGTTGCCGTCATTGTCGAAATGGGTAAATTCAGCCATAGCCATTTTCTTTCTTCACATCAAAGCGCATATTAACCGGCAACAGGATTGGCCAGAATGGTTTTTGTTGCCACAGCAACATCATCGGCACGCATTAAAGATTCGCCAATCAAGAAGCAGCGTGCGCCAGCAGCAGCCATCCTTGCAAGATCTGTTGGTGTGGACAAGCCACTTTCAGCAATCGCAATCCGGTCTTGTGGCAAGTTAGGAAGCATCGCCACGCCGACATCAAGCGACACATCCATGGTTTTTAGATTGCGGTTATTAATTCCCATCAAAGGCGATCGTAATTTCGCCGCCCGCGCCAGTTCAGCCGAATCATGACATTCGATCAGAACATCCATCCCATAATCAAGGGCAACCGATTCCAGCTCGGCCGCCAGCGTATCATCAAGTGCGGCCATGATCAGCAAAATGCAGTCAGCGCCCAGCGCGCGCGATTCAACGATTTGCAAAGGATCAATCATAAAATCTTTGCGCAGAACGGGAAGGGTGACGGCATTGCGCGCCGCAAACATAAATTCGGGCGCACCCTGAAACCATTTGCGGTCGGTCAAAACCGAAAGACAGCTTGCGCCACCATCTTCATAAGCCTTTGCCAGCCTTGCCGGATCGAAATCGGCGCGGATCAACCCTTTTGATGGTGATGCTTTTTTCAGCTCGGCAATCAACCCATAGCCTTTGGCGCTATCACGTGCCAAAGCCGCGGCAAAGCCACGAACCGGTGACGCTGCCTTAGCCGCCTGATCAAGCGCAGCAAAGCTAGTCGTACCGCCAAGGGCGCGAACTTCATTATGTTTTTCATCAATGATGGTGGCCAATACATTTTCCATCAGATCAGGCCTTTCCATTGGTGATGGCGATCAAACCATCAAGTGCGGCAAGCGCCTTGCCCGAGTCAATTGACTCCTCGGCCATCTCTGCCCCCTGCTGTATATCAGCTACATGCCCGCCAGCAACCAATGCTGCGGCGGCGTTGAATAAAACAATATCGTGATAGGGGCCGGTTTCACCTTCAAGAAGGGCGCGAAGATAGCGTGCATTGTGGTCGCCATCACCGCCACGAAGCTGATCAAGTCGGGCGGTTGGCAAGCCGATATCTTCAGGCGAAATGGTGAATTCGCTTACTTTGCCATCAACAAGGGCGGCAACATGCGTTTTGCCGGTTGTGCTTACCTCATCAAGCCCGTCGGCGCCATGAACCACCCAGGCATGGCTGGTACCAAGACGTGCCAGAACATGGGCAAAGGGCGCGCAATAGCTTTGGTCAAAAACACCAACCATGATGCGTTTGACAAGTGCTGGATTGGATAGGGGGCCCAAAAGATTGAAAATGGTTCGCACGCCAAGCGCGGCTCGAACAGGCGCAACATGACGCATCGCCGCGTGATGACGCGGTGCCATCAAAAAGGCAATATTGGCCTCAGCCAAGGCGCGTTCAACAAGCGCCATATCGCAATCAAGCTTGATCCCGAGCGCCGATAAAACATCGGCTGCACCGCTTTTTGACGACACGGCCTTATTGCCATGTTTGGCAACAGGAATACCGCATCCTGCAATGACAAAGGCGCTAGCTGTCGAAATATTATAAGTGCCAAACCCATCGCCGCCAGTGCCGACAATATCCATCGCATCGTCGCTTGCCTGAATTGTCAGCGCCTTGTTGCGCATGACGCTTGCCGCCGCGGCGATATCATCGACCTGTTCTCCACGCATTTTCAGCGCGATCAGAAAGGCGGCCATCTGGGCTTCGCCAACATCACCATCCATGATTGCGGTAAAACAGGCCTGAATCGCGCTTGGGCTTGGCCGTTCGCCAGCGATAAGCGCTGTTAAAGATGATTTCACAATATCAGACATGACCCATAATTTCCTTTATCGGGGATTTCCTGTATCGGGCGATTTGTGCCAGCCTTGCAGCCTTGGGCAAAGTGCCAATTTCTTGTGCCAGACTATATTGTTCAAGACCGCGCAATGCAAGGCATGGCTGCCAATTGGGCGTGGCTGAATATCAAGGGGCAAAGCTGGCTGAGATCCGGCCGCGCCGTAAAAACCCTTAAACATGTTAAATTGATCCGGTGATTTCCATGAGGAGACGGGATCATGACACGAAAACAACTTGTCAAAAGAACCGAAATTGCCAAAATGGCCGGTCAGGACAACAGGCATTTTTTGAACCGCGGTGCGCGACATCTGCAAAAACCGCTTGGTGACATTGCCGTATTGAGCAAATTGGGCTTTTATCTGATTGAGGTGCCAATCGGGTTGGCGTCTTCTGCTTTTCACCGGCATATTTGTGAAGAAGAATGCGTTTATATTCTTGAAGGTACCAGAACAGCGCGCATTTGCGATACGGTTTTGCAGGTCGAAGCTGGTGATTTTATTGCCTATCCGGCTGGGGCGAGGCGCATGACCTTCGCAATACCGGGGCCAACATATTGAAATGTATCATCGTTGGCCAGCGGCTGGGTTTTGAGATTGTCGATTATCCTGAACAGGCACGGCGGCTCTATCGCGCCAATGGTGAAAAGGGTGATCCGGTTGATATGGCTTTGATTGTTTATCGCCTATAACGCCCCGCCAATAACGTCACAATAGCCAGACACGATTAACGGGCTTCTAATTTTGGTCAACTAATTCTTGGATAACAAAGCCTAGGCGTGCATCTGATCGGGAAAGCGTTGGTCAAGCCGCAGAATTTGCGCCTCAAGCCGGTCAAGCGTTTCGCCCGACGTGATGCCGTGACCGCAGATTTTGAGAAATTGCGCTAAAATGCGATAGCCTGCCACCGAGGCAATTGATTCCGGATGGAACTGAACGCCGTGAAGTTCGGCATTATTATGCGAAATCCCCATGATCACTCCGGCTTTGGTGCGGGCGGTTACGGTCAATTCGGCGGGAAGGGTGGCCTCGTCAACCACCAGTGAATGATAGCGCGTCACCGGAAACGCATCAGGGCATAACGCCAGAACATCGCTTTTCACAGCATTGCTTCGGGTTTTTTCGACCATTGATAATTTGCCATGCACTGGCGGATCAATGCGTTTGATTTCGGCACCAAAGGCCGCGGCAAGCGCCTGATGACCAAGACAAACCCCAAGAAGCGGAGTTTTGGCATTTTTGGCGGCGCGGATCAGGTCTATGGTTATACCGGCATTTTGCGGCGTTCCCGGGCCGGGTGAGATGATAATCCCTTCTGGATTGCGGGTAATCACGTCATCAGCCGACATCGCGTCATTGCGCAAAATTTCGACCTCAGCGCCGAGATCAGACAGGAAATGCCACAAATTCCATGTGAAGCTGTCGTAATTATCGATCAGAACGAACAAGACATTGCCCTTTTGCCAGCAGGTTAGGGTTAAGACGAATTTATATCACTTCTTTTAGTAATGTCACTTTCTTACAGACTTTTGCCGAAGCTGCCAAGCTTGCTATCATCTCAATGAAACCGGCACGGCGAACGCGTACCGTAAACCCGCGCGGAAAATGTGATTGACAAATGCGAAGGGTAGGGGGCGATAAAACCCGAAAAAACAACGAAAAAATATGTGGTAAAATAATACCTCATAAATAACATATTGTAAGTATTGAGTAATTCTATTTTTCGTGAGAAAATAATGTTTGACGCTATCGCCGAAACTGCCTATAACCCGCGACAGGACAGCTTGTGATGCATGGCGTGCCATGTCTTGCGGGCTCATTTTTTTCTGGAGATGATAACATGCCTTTGCCAAGGACCTATGTTGCAACGCCAAAAGACATCGAGAAAAACTGGTTCGTCATTGACGCAGCCGATCTCGTTCTTGGGCGTCTTGCTTCGCTTGTTGCTATGCGCGTACGCGGAAAGCACAAGCCAACCTACACACCAAATATGGATTGTGGTGATCACATAATCATCGTCAATGCTGAAAAGGTGCATTTGACCGGTAATAAGCGTAGCGCCAAGACCTATTATTGGCATACAGGCCATCCGGGCGGCATTAAAGAGCGGACTGCCGACAAGATTCTTGACGGTCGCTTTCCAACCCGCGTGATTGAAAAAGCTGTTGAGCGCATGATTCCGCGCGGACCGCTTGGTCGTCAAGCAATGCGTAACCTGCATATCTATGCAGGTCCAAGCCACCCGCATGAAGCACAACAGCCAGTCGCGCTGGATATTGCTAGCATGAACTCAAAGAATGTGAGGTAGTCATGGCCGAAGATACACAAAACACCGACACACAGGCTGAAGGTATGGCAGCATTAGGCGCAATCAGTGCAGACGCACCTGTTGCCGAAGCTCCAGCAGCACCGGCTGTGCCGAAAATCGACAATCTTGGCCGTTCATATGCAACAGGTCGCCGGAAAGATGCCGCTGCCCGCGTATGGGTAAAGCGCGGCACAGGTCAGGTCACAATCAATGGCCGCAAGGTTGAGGTTTATTTTGCCCGCCCTGTTTTGCAGATGATTTTGGCACAGCCATTTGATGCAACCGAGCGCACTGGCGAATTTGATGTTATTGCAACCGTTCGTGGTGGTGGCCTATCTGGTCAGGCCGGTGCGGTTCGTCATGGCATCAGCCGCGCGCTAACCCTGTTTGAGCCGGGTCTTCGTCCAGTTTTGAAAGCTGGCGGGTTCTTGACACGTGACTCGCGCGTTGTTGAACGTAAGAAATATGGTAAGGCGAAAGCCCGCCGTAGCTTCCAGTTCTCAAAGCGTTAAAAATATTTGCAGTAAAGGGTAACTTTGGTGCTGGAAGATCTCTATTTAAAAAGGGCTGGGCTTTGCCAGCCCTTTTTTGTGGGCTTGAATTTGATTTCGATAAGGATCGCGTGAAGGGCTTTGCTGTTATAGGAACATTATTTCCGCAAGACATGGAGGGTTTACAAGCATCGCATCTGGCGAATCGACTCAAGCGTTTATTGCGTCAATATTGGCTGTTTCGATGATATCAATATTCGTGACTATCTGGCGACCGCTATTAATGACGGGGGTAGCATGAGCCTTGCCGCCGCAGATGCAGTTTGCTGATCTTTCTGATTGCTAATAAGGCGGATCATTCTAACATTGACATTTTGTTGATATTTTATAAACGTTTTCGCAACACACTCGTTTCACGGATGATGACAAATGGCCAAGCCTGATCATACTAAAAACAGCAAAACCAATGATAAATCTGGATGGCAATTCTGGGTCGATCGTGGCGGCACATTTACCGATCTTGTGGCGCGGACGCCCGATGGCGATTTACTAACGCATAAATTACTGTCCGAAAATCCCGAAGCCTATGAAGATGCCGCTTTACAAGGCATGCGCGATCTGATGCATATCGCCAAAGATGCGCCATTGCCAGCGGATGCCATTGATGCTGTGAAAATGGGAACAACTGTGGCGACAAACGCGCTTCTTGAGCGCAAGGGCGATAAAACCCTGCTTGTTGTGACAAAAGGGTTTCGTGACCAAATTCGTATTGCCTATCAGGCGCGGCCACGCCTGTTTGACAAGGAAATCATTCTTCCTGAAATGCTGTATGACCGCATTGAAGAGGTGATCGAACGCGTTGATGCGCGTGACCAGATTATTACGCCGCTTGATCTTGATGATTTAACGCCACGGCTGCAGGCCGCCTTTGATGATGGCATCCGCGCCATTGCCATTGTTTTGATGCATGGCTACCGTGTGCCAGCGCATGAATTAGCAATTGCCGAACGCGCCCGCAAAATTGGCTTTACGCAAATTTCAACAAGCCATGGCACCAGCCCGATGATCAAATTTGTCGGGCGCGGCGATACCACGGTTGCTGATGCTTATCTGTCGCCTATTTTGCGGCGTTATATCGATCGTCTTGCCCGCGATATTGACCAATCCAAAGGCACCAAGCTGCAATTGATGCAATCAAATGGCGGCCTGACCGATGCCAGCCTGTTTCAGGGCAAGGATGCCATTTTATCAGGTCCTGCCGGCGGTATTGTTGGCGCGGTGAAAACCGCTAAACAGGCAGGGTTTGACAAGGTTATCACTTTTGATATGGGCGGCACCTCAACCGATGTTGCGCATTATGAAAATGCCTATGAGCGCGTGTTTGACACAGTTGTTGCCGGCGTGCGGATTCACGCGCCAATGTTGCTGATTCATACGGTTGCCGCTGGTGGTGGATCAATTTGCCGGTTTGAACACGGCCGGTTCCAAGTCGGGCCGGAAAGTGCAGGTGCCAATCCGGGGCCTGCTTGTTATCGCCGGGGTGGCCCGCTTGCCGTGACCGATTGCAACGCCATGCTTGGCAAGCTACAGCCACAATATTTCCCGCATGTTTTTGGCCCCAATCAGGATGAGGCGCTTGATGTTACACCGGTACGCGCCGGTTTTGCCGCGATGGCCGCGCAGGTCGAAGCAGAAACCGGTATCAAGCGAAGTGAAGAAGAAATTGCCAGCGGCTTTTTGCGTATTGCGGTTGAAAATATGGCCAATGCGATCAAAAAAATTTCGGTTCAGCGCGGTTATGATGTTACTGAATATGCGCTTCAATGTTTTGGCGGGGCAGGCGGCCAGCATGCTTGTTTGATTGCCGATGTTTTGGGCATGAAAACGGTTTTGATCCATCCTTTTGCTGGTGTTTTATCGGCCTATGGCATGGGACTGGCTGATGTGACGGCGCTTCGCGAACGCACGCTTGAAGCTGGATTCAACGAAAATTTGACGCCAAGATTGCAAATCGAGCTTGATGAGCTTGCCACGCAAAGCGAGGCTGAACTTGCGGGTCAGGATATCGCCAGCGCGCGCATTGAAACAAATCGTTATGTCCATCTTCGCTATGATGGGTCGGATACGGCGCTTGCCGTGCCGTTTGGCTCGATTGCCGCGATGACGGCTGATTTTGAGGCAGCTTATCAATCACGTTTTGGCTTTTTGATGCCGGATAAGGCACTTGTTGCGGCCACGATTTCGGTCGAGTCAATTGGCCGGAATTTCGATGTTGAAACCAGTGCCACCGCCGCCCCTGACGCGCCGCTGGATATTCTGGATCATATTCAATGCTATATGGATGGCCAATTTGTGACGGCACCGGTCTATGCCCGCAGCACAATTGCCGCAGGGCAACGGATCATGGGGCCAGCCCTGATCACCGAAGCTACCGGAACCAATGTGATCGAACCTGGTTGGCAGGCTGAAATGACTGCGATCGGCAATCTTGTCGTTCGGCGTGTCGTGGCCGTTGCACCGCGGGTGGCGATTGGCACAAATTGCGATCCGGTGATGCTGGAAGTGTTCAATAATTTGTTTATGTCGATTGCTGAACAGATGGGCTATACGCTGCAAAACACCGCGCTTTCGGTTAATGTTAAAGAAAGGCTGGATTTCTCTTGCGCCATTTTTGATCCGGCTGGTGCGTTGATCGCCAATGCCCCGCATATGCCGGTTCATCTTGGATCAATGGGCGAGTCAGTTCGCGCCGTTATCCGCGGTAATCAGGGCAATATAAATGCTGGCGACGCCTTTGTTCTAAACAACCCCTATAATGGCGGAACGCACCTTCCTGATATCACGATTATCACACCGGTTTTTGACGATTCTGGCAAGGATATTCTGTTCTTTGTGGCCTCGCGCGGGCATCACCCAGATGTTGGCGGCCGCACGCCGGGTTCGGCACCGCCAGATTCAAAACATATCGAAGAAGAAGGCGTTTTGATCGATAATTTCAAGCTTGTCGATGGCGGAAATTATCGCGAAACAGAAATGCGCGCCATTCTTGATTCGGCAAAATATCCAGCGCGCAATACGGATCAAAATATCGCTGATCTTCGTGCCCAGCTAGCGGCCAATGAAAAAGGCGTTCGCGAACTTCATAAAATGGTCACGCATTACGGGCTGGCAACTGTTATCGCCTATATGGGTCATGTTCAGGATAATGCCGAAGAGTCGGTTCGCCGCGTCATTGATGTTCTCAAAGATGGCAGCTTTACCTATCCAATGGATAATGGACAGCAGGTCAAGGTTGCGATTTCGATCAATAAAGCCGACCGGTCGGCAATTGTTGATTTCACCGGCACAAGCAAGCAGGGCGCGAATAATTTCAACGCACCTGCTGCTGTTTGTCGTGCCGCAGTTTTGTATGTTTTCAGAACCTTAGTGGCCGATGATATTCCAATGAATGAAGGCTGTTTAAAGCCTGTTCAGATTATTCTTCCCGATGATTGCATGTTGAAAGCGCAATATCCTGCGGCGGTCATTGCTGGCAATGTGGAGACCTCGCAGATCGTCACCGACACGCTTTATGGCGCGCTTGGTGTCATGGCCGCAGCGCAAGGCACGATGAATAATTTCTTTTATGGGAACGCAACCTATCAATATTACGAAACCTTGTGCGGCGGATCAGGCGCGGGGCCAGATTTTGATGGTACCGACGCGGTTCACACCCATATGACTAACAGCCGCTTGACCGATCCTGAGATTTTGGAATGGCGTTATCCGGTTTTGTTGGAAAGCTTTGAGATCAGGCACGGGTCGGGTGGCATTGGCCGGCATAATGGCGGCAATGGTGTTCGTCGCAGGTTGCGCTTTCTTGAGGAAATGGAAGCGGTGATTCTTGCCAATCACCGTATTATCCCGCCTTACGGCATGGATGGCGGCGGCGAGGCGGCGCTTGGGCGCAATTGGGTTGAACGAACTGATGGCACGATCGAAACGCTAACCGCAACCGATATTCGCAAAATGGGGGTTGGCGATGTTTTCGTCATTGAAACGCCCGGCGGTGGCGGTTTTGGCAAAAGTGACAAGCCGGTAAAATAACCGCTTTCGCAACTGACACCGCAAATGACGAAAGGAGATTTGATGGCACAAGAAAAGTCGAAAACCCCTAATGCTAGAAGGATTGTTTCGTCATCGCATTTGGTTTCGGAAAAGGCGGCTGAATTAAGCGAGGTCGAATATGGCCTAATTGTCGCGTGGAACGCCTTTGGGAAATGGATGGTAAAAGCAATGGCAACCGCGGTTGCCGAGGCTGGTATAAGCGTTAGTGGCGGCACTGATCTTAATGTTCTTGATATTTTATGTCTTCATTCGGTCAATCATCGGGCGCGCCCGAAAAAGCTGGCCGATATTTGTTTCAAATTGAATGTTGATGACAGCCATACGGTCAATTATGCGCTGAAAAAATTGATCAAAGCTGGTCTTGTTAGTAGCGAAAAACATGGCAAGGAAGTGCTTTATGCCACAACAAATTCGGGCATTGATTTATGCCTTCGTTATCGCGCGGTTCGCGAGGCCTGTCTTGTCGATGGCTTTATGCCTTTTGACGGCGGCAGTAGTGCCGACCTTGGTGAGGTAGCGCGTCAATTACGGCTGTTATCGGGTCTTTATGATCAGGCGGCGCGAAGCGCAACCAATCTGTAAGCCAAGAAAACATGGTAAATCTGCGGGAATGACCGGTAGGAGCCTTGCCAGAAATCGGGCAAATGGTTACACCATTGCGAAGCCGCTTGTTGCTGGCAGAAACGAAAATTTGTAAAAAAGTGAATTTGTGATGACAAAAGCAAAGTCCGGTTTAAAAATTGCAATCGCTGGCCTCGGGGTCGTTGGATCTGAGGTTGCCCGCCAGCTAATCAATCGGCATGGTGATTTGGCGATCGCTGCAGGGCAATCGCTTGACATTGTTGCCGTTAGCGCGCGCGACCGCTCAGCTGAACGTGCCTTTTCGCTTGACGGCATTGACTGGTATGATGATGCAATCCAGCTTGCCACGCGTGACGATGTTGACATTATTGTTGAAATGATTGGTGGCAGCGAAGGTGTGGCATTGGATCTTGCCCGCGCATCACTGTCGTCAGGAAAGCATTTCGTCACTGCCAATAAAGCGATGATCGCGCATCACGGAACTGAACTGGCCAAGCTTGCCGAGGCCAATAACGCCCATCTTATGTTCGAAGCGGCGGTTGCTGGCGGCATTCCGGCGGTAAAAACGCTTCGCGAAGGGCTTGCCGGAAACCAGATTAACCGCGTTGCCGGTATTTTGAACGGGACTTGCAATTATATTCTCTCAACAATGGAGACAACGGGGCGTGATTTTGACGAAGTGCTGGCTGACGCGCAACGTCTTGGCTATGCCGAAGCCGAGCCAAGCTTTGATGTTGATGGCATTGATGCCGCGCATAAATTGACCATTTTGGCCGCCATTGCGTTTGGGCATCAGCCTGATTTTAACGCAGTGTCGATCCAAGGTATCCGTGATGTGTCATCGGTTGATTTTGCCTATGCCAATCAATTGGGCTTTCGCATTAAACTTGTTGGCGTTGCCGAGCCCGGATTAAT
>JADHOU010000032.1 GCA_016778825.1 Candidatus Puniceispirillum sp.
ATCTGCGCCATGACATCATTGCCAGCATCAAGATGAATGCCAGCTGCCGCGAAAACGACATCCTGCATCATTGCTGGTAAATGACCCGCCAAATCGGCTGTTTGCAGGCCTTGAAGCCAGATCGTGCCAACCCCATCCTGCAATTCGTCAAGAATCAGCCGGTTAACATCTTTTGCTGACCCGTTGGCCATGACCGGTTGGCAGATATCCCATCCATGCGCAATATGGCTTGCCGGATTCACCGGCAGGCGGGTAATGGCACACGCATCGGGTAACGCCGCCACATAAGAGGCAATGTCATATAGAGCCTTGATTGTAAGTCCATCTTCGTCCAGTCGATCAAGGCTTTGCGGGTCGCCACCTTTCAGGGCAGCGCTGACCAGCGCATGCCAATCTTCACGGCTTGCAGACGGAAACTTACTTTGGGTAGATGACATGATAGACCTTTTTTCTCTATAGTCGCGCTGAAATTAGCAGCGCTGCCACCGCAAATCAAGGAAACTGCATGAAGGCCGATCGCCAACAGACCAAGATACAGCCCCCTTTTGCATTTGATTCGAACCGCTTTGTTCTGCTGGTTCTGCTTGGGCTGACGTTGCTTCGCACCGCAGCAGTGGCAATCAGCCCGCTTGAGCTGGGGGTTGATGAAGCCCAATATTGGCTTTGGAGCCAAAGTCTTGATTTTGGCTATTTCACCAAACCGCCACTAATTGCCTGGATCGTTGGCGCGGCACATTGGACGTTTGGTCATAGCGCTATGGCGGTTCGGCTTCCAGCCTGTTGGTTGCAGCTTGCAACCGCATTGGTGCTTTGGCAAACCGCATCATGGCTTTATGACCCCCGCGCTGGCCGCCTGACCGCGCTGATCTGGATCAGCCTTCCTGCAGTCGGGCTTGGCAGTTTTCTGATCTCAACCGATACGCCGCTTTTGCTGGCAATCGCTTTGACCTTGCTAGCGCTTGCTGGATCGGTTTGCGGAAAAATTCCGCCAGCGCGCGCAATGATTTATGCCGGAATCGCGCTTGGGGTTGGCATGCTTGCCAAATATGCTGCCATTTACGGCCTTTTCGGTTTCATGCTGATCTGGGCTTCGGGTCGGCATCATGCAGATCCAATCATTCAAGGTCGGCATCTTTTACTGGCCATTGCCGCCTGCCTGATCACGATAAGCCCAAATCTTATCTGGAATGTGATGCATGATTTTTCGACCATGCGCCATCTTGGCGATAATGCCAATCTTGCTAAGCAAACGCATGAAATAGGGCAAAGCCTGATCTTTTTGATTGGTCAGGCTGGTGTCGCTGGCCCATTGGTGTTTTTCCTGATGCTTGGCATTATTTTCGCCTCGCGCCGTGAAAAACATGCTGGTTGGCTTGTCTGGATGGCGGTGCCGGTCATTGGCCTGATCAGCCTGCAAGCCTATCTAAGCGAGGCCAATGCCAATTGGGCGATGGCCGCCTATCCGGCACTGTCGGTTTGGTTGGGTGGCTGGCTTGGCAATAATAGTGCTCAGAAAACGCTTTTTCGCTTGCCGCGAAAATGGCTTGGGATTGCTGCGGTTGGTCTGAATTTTATCCTGACCATCGGCCTGTTGCTGGCCACAATGGCCGGCAGCCTTGGTCCCTTAACACCAGCATCCGATCCGCTTCGCCGGTTACGCGGCTGGCAGGCATTGGCACAAGATATCGAGCCGCATCTTGCCGCGCATCAGACAAGCCGCATAATCGCTGATCGCCGCGCCACCGCCGCGCTGTTAAGCTGGCATTTCCATGATCAGGGCGTGACCATCATGATCCATGATCGTGATGGCGTGCCAAGCAACCATTTCGAAGCCAATCACAGCTGGCAACATCGCGCCGGATCGCCATTATTGGTTTTGTCCGGATCATCAACGCCGCCAATCATGCCGCCAATCAAATGGCAAGGCAGTCCAAGCCAAAGCA
Organism: Candidatus Puniceispirillum sp.; assembly: GCA_016778825.1. Lineage (GTDB taxonomy): Bacteria > Pseudomonadota > Alphaproteobacteria > Puniceispirillales > Puniceispirillaceae > UBA3439. The sequence goes on from JADHOU010000032.1 coordinate 1,944, forward strand.
AAATTGTGATCAGCCGCAACAAAAGCCGCGATCTTTATATCCATAAAGGGATTGAATAGCGGTCACGCCTATCTTGATAGCCAGTCGTGACAGCTAGTCTTGGTTGGTAATTTTGACAAACACCGCCAAGGTTTCAGCACTGACATGATGTTCGATCCCTTCGGCATCTTCCTCGGCAATCGTCTCAGGAACGCCAATCACCACCAGAAAATCACGAACAATGCGATGCCGGTCACGCGCTTCTTTGGCAAGCGCTTGTCCTGCCTCGGTTAAAAAGATCGACCGATAAGGGCGGGTTTCAACAAGGTCTTCACGCTGTAACCGTTGGATGATGGCATTGACCGTCGGGCTGGTCACGCCAAAGCGCGCCGCAAGGTCGACCGTTCTGGCCTCGCCGGTTTCGGCAATCAGATCGGCAATCATTTCGACATAATCTTCGGCGACCTCAGATTGATGCGCCCGCCTGATCCGGTCAAATTTTGCAGCGCTTTCGGCAATGGCCTTGCGGGGCATGTTACGATCCTGTCTCGGCTTTGGCCGTATACGGGCTTTGATTTTATGAAAATATAAAGAAAACCAAACATTTTAGCCATACCGAAATTTTTAACGAAATCATCGATTGCCTGATTCACGGCAAAATCAACCAATCAGGCGGCAATCGCCAATCACTGGCAGAAATAGCGCTTCCCTTATGGGCAATTAGGTTGCGCCAGCTAGTGGCAATGGGCTAGAGTGACAGCCGGTTTGATATCGATTTAACGCCACAACAGACAAGCGGAACCATTATGGACAAAGCCACAACAACCGAGCTTGAAGCCGCCGCATTCCGGCGTCTTGTTGCCCATTTGCAAGAACGTACCGATGTTCAAAATATTGATATGATGAATCTTTCTGGATTTTGCCGCAATTGCATGTCGCGTTGGTATCGCCAAGCTGCGGAAACATCAGGCATTGAAATGACCGACAGTGAAGCCCGCAAGCTTATTTACGGCATGGAATATGCCGATTGGAAAGCGCAATACCAAACCGAGGCAACGCCCGAACAAAAAGCGCAATATCTAAAAACCCATAACCACGACGATTAGGATAATCGCATGACCGTTATTCCCGGAGCTGGCGCAGGCGCCGAGCAGCTAAGCCAATATATTGAGCGTATCGAACGTCTCGAAGAAGAAAAGCGCGCCTTGATGGCGGATATCAAGGATGTCTATGCCGAAGCCAAAGCCACCGGATTTGAGCCAAAAATCATGCGCCAAGTTGTGCGATTGCGGGCTATGGATCGCGATCTTCTAAGCGAGCAGGATGCGCTTTTGGACACATATCGTGATGCGCTTGGCCTTCGCTAGCCACGGCATTATCCAGCCTTAACCAAACCGGAGCGTGACCTGATGACCCATTTTGGTGACCGTCTAACCGAGGCAAACCGCCGCACAGCCACCCCGCTTTGCATGGGAATCGACCCGCATATCAGCATGATTCCGGCTATTTTCGGCAACGCACAAGACGGCGCCGCAAGTGATGCCGCCATTCGTGCCATTGATGATTTTTCCATGGCTTGTCTTGAACAGGCCATTGGCAATGTTGCCGCAATCAAGCCGCAAGCTGCGTTTTTCGAACAGCAAGGCCCCGCTGGCATGCAGATTTTGCAAAACCTTGGCCGCGCCGCCATTGATGCTGGCCTGCTTGTCATCATGGATGCCAAACGCGGCGATATCGGCAGCACCTCAACCGCCTATGCCGCTGGCTGGATTGGGCATGACGCGCCATTTCCAAGTGATGCGCTGACGGTGAATCCATGGCTTGGTATCGACACGCTTGCGCCTTTTCTTGATCGTGCCGACGCAACCGGAAGCGGCCTTTTCATCTTGAACCGGACAAGCAATCCAGGGGCTGGTGATCTTCAGGATCAAATGGTTGATGGGCAACCGCTCTACCAGCATCTTGCCGCCTTGCTGGCACCACTTGCCACCGCGCGCCAGGGCACATTGGGCATATCATCACTTGGCATCGTAGCTGGGGCGACATGGCCTGAAGAAGCCGAAGCGCTTCGTGCAGCACTTGTCGATGCCCCATTTCTTATTCCCGGATTTGGCGCACAAGGCGCTGGCGCGGAAAAAGCCACAAGCGGGCTCACACGCGGCAAGCATGGCTGGGAAGGCGGGTTGATCAACAGCACGCGCGGCCTCATCTTTCCAAAAAAAGCCGCTGCCGCAGGATCAATTGACAAATGGCGTCATGCAATTGCCGAAACCATCGCTGAAAACAAGACAGTCTTGAATAGCGTTTTCTAAGCGGTGTTTTGACGCCAAACCCCTGACTGGCTGACAATAATCAAAAAATCTTGAATATCGTAAATGGTTTTTTCCCTTAGCGGTATTTGTTAACCCTCACCAAGCTGTTCCGTTGTTTTAATCATTTGAAAACAGACTGTTCAGTCCTGATTGGGAGGCTTACCGTGACAGACAATGAAGTCATAAATGGCGAAGTCATCTGGTATAATGAGCGCAAGGGATATGGCTTTGTTAAAATTGATAGTGCCGAAGCTTTTCTCCACCGTTCGGCCTTAGGCAGGTTTGGCCTTATTTACTTGTTAACCGGTGATCAGGTTTCGGTTTCCCTTGCCACCAACGTAAATGGTCAGGTCATTCAAGATTTATTGACTATTGAACGACCTGCCAATCCAGCACCACCCACCGCATCCGAGCCTAACGAGGGTGAAATGCTCGTCGTGGTCAAAGTCTTTAACGACATTCCTGGCTATGGTTTTGTGACCGCCGAAGATTTAAACGAGGATGTTTTTGTTCATTCGCGGGTTTTGAATAATTGTGGATTTCACTCGTTGATGCAGGGGCAAAAGCTGCTGATCCACATTGATGACTCAGACCGCGGCCCGCAGGTTCAGGCTGTTCGGTTTCTTGATGAATAGCTTGAAAAACAAAATCATCGCATGTAGGTTTTTCAGGTCGCAGTCGGAATTATTGTTGGCATAGCGCTATCCCGCTTGGCTTTCTGGTTTGATTGCAAATATGCGTATCAAACCTTTTTGCACGCTATGGGAAATACCATCCATGTCGTCAACACCACCACAATTTCGTTGGGTCATGATCATGTTATCCGCCGCCGCCTTGGTGTCGGTGACCTTTGGTGTCAGACAGGTTTTTGGCCTGTTTCTTTTGCCAATTTCAACCGCGCTTGATGGCAGCATCCAGATTTTTTCATTAGCCATTGCCGTGCAAAATCTGATCTGGGGGCTTTCATCACCTTTTTTTGGCGCGGCGGCCGACCGGTTTGGCGCGTGGCGGGTGGCGGCTTGTGGCGTCATGATCTATGCGATAGGTCTTTTATCAATGGCCTTTTTCGTGACCGAATCCGGCATCTTTTTTGGGCAGATTCTGATTGGCATGGGGCTTGGCAGTGCTGGCATTTCAATTGCGGTTGGGGCAGTTGCGCGCGCCGCACCGCCAGAAAAACGCTCATTGGCAATGGGGCTTGTTACTAGCTTTGGATCTTTTGGCCAATTCGCGCTAGTACCCGTCGCGCAAATCATGATGAACGAACACGGCTGGCAATTCGCTATTGTGATTTTATCGGCAATTGTTGCCTCAATGGTGGCGGTGACACTTGGCATGCGGGTACCAGTTGGCGGTGCGCGCCCGCTTGAGGGGATCACACAAAGTGCCGGAAGCGCGCTTCGTCAAGCCACCGGCAGCCGTGATTATATCCTGCTGACAATCGGCTTTTTTGTATGTGGTTTGCAGCTGGTCTTTATCACAACCCATCTTCCGACCTATCTTCAAGATGCTGGTTTAAGCGCGGAAATTGCTAGCTGGTCTCTTGCGCTGATTGGGCTGTTTAACATCATTGGCGCGTTTATGTGCGGTTGGCTTGGCGGCATCGTTTCAAAGAAGAAAACCCTGGCGATTGTCTATCTTTTGCGCGGGTTGATCATTGCTGCTTTTATCAGCCTGCCAGCAAGTCCGGCAATGGCGCTGTTTTTCGGGGCGGCAATGGGGCTGTTATGGCTTGGCACCATCCCGCTGACAAGCGGTTTGATCCTTGCCTTTTTTGGACCGCGACATTTAAGCATGCTTTATGGGTTGGTGTTTTTATCGCATCAGATCGGGTCTTTCGCCGGCGCATGGCTTGGCGGCATTTGGTATGATATTTTTGGCAATTACGAAGCCATGTGGTGGCTGAATGCTGCGGCTGGCTTTTTTGCCTTTGCGGTAAATTGGGCGATCCACGAGCCAAAACCCACCGCCGTGCCAGCCTAGCCCATCACGCCTCATCGGCTCTTATTGTTTCGCCACATTCATTGCCGGGCGGAGATCATTGCCCCACCGAGATCATTGCCAAGCAGCCGTGATGAAGCGGCAAGCTTATTCCTGCTCACCAAGCCAGCGTTCGGCATCAAGCGCGGCCATACAGCCCATGCCAGCGGCCGTCACCGCTTGGCGATAGATCTTATCAACACAATCACCCGCAGCAAACACCCCATCAACCGTGGTTCGTGTGCCGCCTGCCTCGGCAATAATATAGCCTTCATCATCAAGTGCGACCGCATCAGCAAAGGCCTTGGTTGCTGGATCATGACCAATCGCGACAAACATGCCATGAACCGAAATAACTTTATCATCATCATTGCCTGTCGAGGATAAACGTAATCCGGTGACGCCTGTTTCATCGCCAAGAACTTCGGCAACGGCACGGTTCCATTCAACGGTGATATTGTCTTTTTTCAACAGCCGATCCTGCATGATCTGTTCAGCCCGAAGCGAATCACGCCGGTGAACCAGCGTCACCGACCGGCAGATATTGGCAAGATATAGGGCTTCTTCAACGGCGGTATTGCCGCCGCCAATAACGGCAACATCGCGGTCTTTATAGAAAAACCCATCGCAAGTGGCACAGGCTGAAACGCCGCGGCCATTGAAGGCTGATTCAGACTCAAGACCAAGCCAGCGCGCCTGTGCGCCAGTGGCAAGAATCACCACATCAGCGGTCATCACTTTTCCCGAATCCAGTTTCATGCGGAATGGCCGCGCCGATGTATCAAGATCAGTCACCAAATCATAAATGACACGCGCACCAACATTTTCGGCCTGTGACTGCATTTCGGTCATAAGCCACGGCCCTTGAATCACCTCGGCAAAGCCCGGGTAATTTTCAACATCGGTAGTGATTGTCATCTGCCCACCCGGTTGCAATCCGGCAAGGATTACTGGCGATAGATTGGCGCGGGCAGTGTAAATGCCAGCGGTCAAACCGGCGGCACCTGCCCCGATGATAACAACATGTTCATGAAGGGCGGCGTCGGCTGTTGCGCTGGCATGATCGGTCATTTTCTGGCTACTCTTTCATCTTTGGCGTTAGGCTTCATCAAGGCAGACTATGTGAAGGGGATAACACCCAACAGCTTGTGTTTTCAAGTGTCATTTACACAACATCATGTTAGCCTTTGCCCATGAAACTTCATAGCCCCATTGCCACTTATCTGTGTTTTTACCGCATCCGGCTTGTTGCGGTCTTGGTTTTGCTGATGGCACTTGCTACCCCGGCAAAGGCACTAGATATTGATGGTGCCGAAATCCTGTCTGGAAACGCGGTTGAAGGCGGCCTTATTATCGCCCGCACCGATTCGGCCAATCAGATCATGCTTGGCGATGACACGATTGAAATTGGCGAAAATGGTGTTTTTGTAATTGGGTTTCACCGCGATTCCGACGCGCCAGCTACCCTTCGCATCATTGCCCCAGACGGAAGCGTCAAAACCAGCCTTTTGTCACCGCGCCAACGCGACTATAACATCCAGCGCATTGATGGGCTGAAATCAACAATGGTCACGCCGCCCGCTACCGTTCTGGCGCGAATCAAATCTGATGGTGACGCGGTTCGCGCCGCCCGCCAGCGCCACGCCCCGCTTGGCGATTTTTGGCGCGGGTTTGATTGGCCAGCCCTTGGCCGGATTTCAGGCATCTATGGTAGCCAGCGCATTCTAAACGGCCAGCCGCGCCAGCCGCATTATGGCATTGATATTGCCGCCCCGACCGGCACGCCTGTTTACGCACCGGCAAGCGGGGTTGTAACATTGGTAAAAGATTTATATTTTTCCGGCTGGACGGTCGTGATTGCCCATGGGCTTGGCGTAAATTCAAGCTTTTTACATCTTGATCGGGTCGATGTGGACACAGACATGCTGGTTGAACGTGGCGGTTTGATTGGCGCGATTGGTGCCACCGGGCGTGCCACCGGCCCGCATCTTGACTGGCGAATTGATTGGCGGGGGCGGCGCATTGATCCTGGGCTTTTGGTTGGTGCCATGCCCGATCCAACGTCATAAGTGATCGATCAAAAGGCGATGATATGAAAACGGTTTTTATTTTTGGGCTTGGCTATGTTGGCGTGCCATTGGCACAAGCGCTGGCCGATCAGGGTTGGCAGATTCGTGGCACCACCCGCACACCATCCAAGCTTGCCGATAAGGCCGATCAGGGCTGGCAAATCCTGCCGTTTCAATCAGGCCAACCACTTGCCGATCCGGCCGCTGCCTTTGCCAATATTGATGCGATCATCAGCACGATTACCGCCATAGGCGGTTCGGATCCGGTGCTTGATGCGCATGGTGATGATCTTGCTAATTTTTCTGGCTGGAGCGGTTATGTATCGGCAACATCGGTCTATCCTGATATGCCGCATGATATCTGCTATGAGGACACCGAAGTTGCCCCGGCAACCGCCCGTGGCAAATCGCGTGTTGTTGCCGAAGCCCGTTGGCAAGAGGCTTTTGGTACGGAAATTTTCCGTGCCGCTGGAATCTATGGCGTTGGGCGAAGCCCCTTTGATGCGCTTCGTGATGGTACGGCGCGCATCATCGAACGCGAAGGACAGGTCTTTAACCGCATTCATGTTGACGATATCTGCCGGATTATCATTGCCGCCATGGCCAAGCCACGATCGGGCCGGATCATCAATCTGGCCGATAATAAACCCGCACCTCAAGGCGATGTTGTTCGGCATGCTGCCGGCTTGATTGGTATGAACCCACCCACGCCGCAAAGGCTGGAAGATGCGAGTCTATCACCAATGGCACGAAGCTTTTATGTGTCACGGCGGCGCGTTGGGTCGCGTATCATCAAACCCGAATTAGGGCTTGATCTTCTCTATCCTGATTATGAAACCGGCCTTGCCGCTATTCTGGCGGCTGGCGGGTAAGCCCTAGCCGATTGACGGGTCAAGATCGCCGCTAGCATAGCGTGATGCCATTGCCGACAGGGATAACGGCCTGATCCGCGCCGCATTGCCAGCCGTGCCAAACCGTTCAAACCGGTCAGCGCACAGGCTCTCCATCGCATCCATCGCTGGCTTGAGAAATTTCCGCGGGTCGAATTCGGCCTTATTTTCATTGGCAATCTTGCGAATGACGCCAAGCATGGCAAGACGGCAATCAGTATCAATATTCACCTTGCGAACGCCATATTTGATGCCGCGCTCGATCTCTTCAAGCGGCACGCCCCATGTTTGTGGCATTTCCCCACCATGCGAATTGAACACATCTTGCAATTCCTGTGGCACGCTTGATGATCCATGCATAACAAGGTGGATATTCGGCAGGCGGCGATTGATTTCTTCAACCACATTCATCGCCAGAATTTCACCATCTGGCTTGCGGGTGAATTTATAGGCGCCATGGCTTGTTCCCATGGCAATGGCAAGCGCATCAACTTTGGTATCTTTAACAAATTCAACCGCCTGATCAGGATCGGTTAGCAATTGGTCTTCGGATAATTTTCCGGTTGCGCCATGCCCATCTTCCTGCTCACCCTCGCCGGTTTCCAATGAACCAAGAACGCCAAGCTCGCCCTCAACCGACACACCAGCATGATGCGCCATCTCGGTTACGCGGCGGGTGATATCCAGATTATAGTCATAAGACGCCGGTGTTGACGCATCAGCTTCAAGCGAGCCATCCATCATCACCGAGGTAAAGCCATATTGAATGGCTGTCATGCAGGTGGCTTCATTATTGCCATGATCTTGATGCATACAGACCGGAATATGCGGATACATTTCGGCCAAGGCCTTGACCATCGCCTGCAACATGACATCGCCAGCATAATTACGCGCACCCCGACTGGCCTGAATAATCACCGGCGCATCGACACGGTCAGCCGCCTTCAAAATGGCCAAGCCCTGTTCCATATTGTTAATGTTAAAGGCCGGAACGCCATAGCCATGCTCGGCAGCGTCATCAAGAAGTTGGCGAAGGGAAATCAGCATGCAATCATCCTATGTCAAAGCAAAATTCAGGGTCTATTTATGACCTATAGCGGGTAAATGCGTCAACTTCATTAGCAGAGCCAAAAATAAATGGCACGCGGGCATGAAGCGTTTGCGGCACCAAATCAAGAATA
>JADHOU010000033.1 GCA_016778825.1 Candidatus Puniceispirillum sp.
TGATCCGGTAGGCAAGAGCGCGAAGGCCCCAATATTCACGTTTTTTGATTGATCCGCCGGCAGATGTAATGATCTCGGCAAATTCATCAGCCATGGTTTCCACCTGGGCTGCAGTAATATCCTGACGTGCAATTAGCACACTTTCATACAAGCGCATTATAACTCCCTCTGGCTTATCGTTGCTGCCACCAGCGGCATCAACTAACCGGTTCCCCGGCAAGGATAAAGTCAATGATGTGTTCGCACTTGCGGCAGCAAAGCCCCAAGCCCGAGCCGCAACATACACTTTTTCCCCGTAAGTGCAAGCCGGTTTAGCAGAATTAATCGCGCTGTCAAACCTGCCAGACAGCCTGCCTTTAGCGTTTGCCCATTATGCAAGGCGGCAAATAGTTGCCTTTGCAAAGCCATCTGGCATAGGGTCTGATATATGTCGCGCGTCATCAGCGTTGGTTTAACTTCATGTTCATGCTGGCTTTGGTCAGTGAGCGGGTGGATTATATGACAAATAGTTTGATTGCATTTTTGTTTCCCGGGCAGGGATCACAGGCGGTTGGTATGGGTGGCGCTTTGGCAGCGTCACATGCAGTGGCCAAACAGGTTTTTGAAGAAATCAATAACGCGCTTGACGAAAATCTGTTTGCCATCATGCAGGATGGGCCAGATGATGCCATTCGCATGACACGAAATGCCCAGCCAGCCTTATTTGCAACATCGATGGCGGCGGTTCGAGTTCTTGAAGCCGAGCTTGGCGCACCACTGAGCAGCCGTGGCGGTATGACAGCAGGCCATTCGCTTGGCGAATATGCCGCCTTGGCTGCATCGGGCAGCCTGTCGATAAGCGATGCGGCGCGGTTGCTCCGCCAGCGTGGTGATTCGATGCAATCGGCGGTTCCGGTTGGCGAAGGCGCAATGGCGGCAATTCTTGGCGGTGATGAAGACCAAATCAATGCCATTCTTGCCGATGCAAAATCATCAGGCCTTGTCCAGATCGCCAATGACAATGCCCCCGGTCAAATCGTCATTAGTGGCGCAGCTGGTGCGGTTGATGCGGCGATTAAAATTGCCAAGGCAGCTGGTTTGCGACGGGCAATCAAACTGCCCGTTTCAGCGCCGTTTCATTGCGATTTAATGGCACCTGCCGCCGATGTAATGGCAAAATTATTGGCAGATACGAATTTGTCCGATGCGCTTATGCCAGTTTATTGCAATGTGTCGGCTGCTGCCGAGACGCGCGCTGATCATTTGCGGGCGAATCTTGTCACACAGGTCACGGCGCGGGTTCGGTGGCGCGAATCAGTGATGGCAATGAGCGCTGCCGGTGCAACCAAATTTATCGAGCTTGGGACGGGTAAAGTTCTGTCCGGGCTGGTAAAACGCAGCATCGAGTCGGATGCTGTCGTTAATATGGACGGGCCAGATGATCTGGACAGCGTCTTGGCCGAGATGTAGTTTAAACGACGACAAAGTTTCAAGCACGGCCAAGCCGTGATTTCCAAAAAGGTGTTTTCATGTTTGATCTTAAGAACAAAATCGCTCTTGTTACGGGTGCTAGTGGCGGCATTGGTGCCGAAATTGCCAAGGCATTGCATGCACAGGGCGCAACGGTTGTGCTTCATGGCACCCGCGCTGAAAAGCTGGAGTCCTTGAGGGCCGAGCTTGGCGAGCGCGCCTTTGTGGTGACCGCCAATCTTGCTGATCGTGACGCGGTGGCAGGATTGATTGATGCGGCTAGCGCGGCTGCCGATGGGCCAATTGCGATCCTGGTGAATAATGCAGGCATCACCCGCGATGGATTATTGATGCGGATGAAAGATGAAGATTGGGATGACGTTTTAGAGGTCAATATGACGGCAAGCATGATCTTATGCCGCGCGGCGATGCGGGCCATGATGAAGGCACGCTCAGGCCGGATCATCTCGATTTCATCGGTTGTCGGGGTGACTGGCAATCCGGGGCAGACAAATTATGCAGCGTCAAAGGCTGGCATGATTGGCTTCAGCAAATCATTGGCCGCCGAAGTGGCCAGTCGCGGCATTACCGTAAATATTGTTGCACCGGGCTTTATCGAAACACAGATGACGGATGTTTTGGATGAAGGGCAAAAGGCAAATTTATTGACGCGTGTTCCGGCTGGACGGCTTGGCACGTCTGCGGAAATCGCCGCCTCGGTGGTGTTTCTCGCAAGTGATGAGGCCGCCTATGTTACCGGGATGACGATGCATGTGAATGGTGGCATGGCGATGCTTTAAATGCTGTTTGAGCGCGTTATAGTGATAAACGGGGCTGGTATAAGATAAAAAACTATGTTATTGGCCGCCATCTTTTGAATTCTCCGACCGGACTTCCGGTCAAAATCTAAGCTTCTCAGAGGGGGCAATAATGAGCGATATCGCAGGTCGTGTTAAGAATATTGTAGTAGAACATTTGGGTGTAGACGCTGATAAGGTTGTTGAAGACGCAAGCTTCATCGATGATCTTGGCGCGGATAGCCTTGATACAGTTGAGCTGGTCATGGCATTCGAAGAAGAGTTCGGTGTTGAAATTCCTGATGATGCTGCCGAGCGTATCCTTACTGTGAAAGACGCTGTGTCGTTCCTCGAAGAAGCTGCTGCTTAACTTTCAGCGTTTCGAAAAAATTTGCGCTGTGCATGGCCGGTCGGGTGTTGCACAGCCATTGAGTTTCACCTGATTTTTCTGGAGGATTGCCTTGCGCCGTGTTGTAGTTACCGGAATGGGAATGGTCACTCCGCTTGGATCTGGTGTCGACCATAATTGGTCGCAGATAATTGCAGGCAAAAGTGGCATTTCGCGCATCGAAGGTTTTGATGTGTCTGATATTTCGTGCCAAATTGCTGGCCAAGTGCCGGGGGCGGATGCCGTTGGCGGTCTTAATCTTGATGATTGGATTGACCCGCGCGAGCAACGTAAACAAGATCGCTTTATCCAGCTTGGGCTAGTGGCTGCCTGTCAGGCCGTCGAGGATTCGGACTGGAAGCCGCAAGATCGAGAAGCGCAGAACCGTACCGGCGTTATGATTGGATCGGGCATTGGTGGTCTTGAATCGATCGTGAAAACCGATCAGCTTATGCACGAAAAAGGACCGAGGCGGATTAGCCCGTTCTTCATTCCGTCGGCGCTAATTAATCTTATCTCAGGTCATGTATCAATCCGCTATGGATTTCGCGGGCCTAATCATGCTGTTGTGACGGCCTGTTCAACTGGCGCGCATGCCATTGGTGATGCGGCGCGCATGGTCGCGCTTGATGATGCTGATGTTATGGTCGCTGGCGGTGCCGAGGCGGCGGTTTGCCGTATTGGCATGGCAGGATTTGCCGCTGCACGCGCTTTATCGACAAACTATAATGATACGCCCGAAGTGGCGTCACGCCCGTGGGACAAAGGCCGTGATGGATTTGTTATGGGCGAGGGCGCGGGCATTGTTGTTCTTGAAGAACTGGAACATGCCAAGGCGCGCGGTGCCAAAATCTATGGCGAGATCAAAGGCTATGGCATGTCGGGTGACGCGCATCATATTACCGCACCTGCCGAAGATGGCGATGGTGGTTTCCGTGCGATGCAGGCAGCGTTAAAGCGTGCTGGGCTTGCGCCAAGTGATATTGATTATGTGAATGCGCATGGCACATCAACCCCGCTTGGCGATCTGATTGAAGCCAAAGCAGTTGCACGGCTTCTTGGTGATGCGGCGGCAAATGTGTCGATTTCTTCGACAAAAAGCGCAACCGGCCATCTGCTAGGTGCGGCCGGTGCGATCGAAGCCATTTATGCAATCAAAACAGTGCAAACCGGTAATTTACCGCCGACATTGAATTTGAATGATCCTGAAGATCAGGTTGCTGATTTTGATCTTGTGCCGTTAAATTCGCGTCACCGCAAAGTGCGCAACGCGATGTCAAATTCATTTGGCTTTGGCGGCACGAATGCATCACTCATCATGGGTGAGGTTACCTGATGCCTTCGCCTGCCGTCCGGATGTTATCCCGGTCGGCGATCATGATTGTGCTGCTTGGCTGTATCATTTCGGCCGGTGTGTATATCTGGCATGACCGGATGCTGCATGCAGCCGGCCCCCATCAGCAAGATGTTCTGGTGATTGTTGAACATGGCGATGGGCATCAAGTGCTGCGGTCAGCTTTGAATCGTGCTGGGGTGATCCATCAAATTTACCATTATGATGCGGCGCGATTACTTGCTGGCAATCGGTTTTTGCCAAAGGCTGGTGAATTTTTGCTGCCAGCAAAATCCAGCCTTAGCCAAATCATGTCAATCATTCATCAAGGTTTTAGCTATCAACGCCGCTTGACGATTATCGAAGGTTTGCGAAGCGCTGATATTGTTCAGATCATCACCGATTTACCGCATTTGACGGGCACGATCGAAACCATACCGGATGAGGGGAGTTTGCGCCCTGAAACCTATTTCTACACCTATGCCACCCCGCGGGATAAATTAATCGAGCGGATGCAGCAGACCCAACAAATTGCCCTTGCCGAAGCGTGGATTGATCGGGCTAAGAACCTGCCTTACAAAACCCCGCAAGACGCGCTGATCATGGCATCAATCATTGAAAAAGAAGCATCGGTAAATGCTGACCGGCGTCTTGTGGCTGCGGTATTGGTAAACCGTCTTAAACGCGGCATGCGGCTGCAATCTGATCCAACGGTGTTGTATGAGACGGCTGCCAGCCCGCAATCACCAATTTCGATTACAAAAACCCATCTGAAAACAAAAACACCGTGGAATACATATGTCATCAAAGGTTTGCCGAAAACACCTATTTGCAATCCGGGCGAAGAGTCACTTATGGCCGCATTAAATCCGGCTGATAGTGATTATCTCTATTTTGTATCTGATGGCAAAGGCGGGTTAAGATTTGCGAAAACACTGGACGTGCATAACCGCAATGTAAGATTATTCAGAAAATTTGAAGCGGCAGCTAAAAAGGACAAGGCGCAATGAGCAAAAACGCATCACCAGCCTCTGATAATCAAAATGGCCTTGGCGGCCGAAGGGGACTGATGCTTGTCCTGTCATCGCCATCTGGCGCGGGAAAGACCTCAATTTCACGGCGGCTTCTGGCCGAAGATGATGATCTAGAATTGTCGGTTTCGGCGACAACACGAAAGCGGCGTCCGGGCGAGGTTGAGGGCAAGGATTATCATTTTGTCACCGCCAATGATTTTCATATGATGATCAATAATCGTGAGATGCTGGAATATGCGAAGGTGTTTGATCATTATTACGGCACGCCTTCCGCGCCCGTAATGGCAGCGCTTGGCGCGGGGCGTGATGTGCTGTTTGATATTGATTGGCAAGGCACGCAGCAGCTTGCCGATGCAAGCCGCGAAGATCTGGTGTCGGTATTTATTTTGCCGCCGTCAACGCGCGATCTGGAAAAAAGGTTGTTAAGCCGCGCCCAAGATAGTGCTGACGTTGTTGCGTCACGAATGGCCAAAGCGTCGGATGAAATCAGTCATTATCGTGAATATGATTATATTTTGGTCAATGCTGATCTCGATCAGGCTGTCAAGGAGGTTCGGACGATTTTGCAGGCCGAACGGCTGCGCCGTGATCGGCAGATTGGCCTAACCGATTTAGTAAAACGGCTTCGCGCTGGCTATTAGGCGGTTTGTTTTACGGTTGCCTCGGCCAGCAGTGCTAGCTTGCAAAACGCTTCGATATCAATCTCTTGCGGTCGTTTTTCAGGATCAATGCCAGCCGCATTTAACAGCGCTTCACCGCCAATTTTTTTCAGCGAGCTTCGCAGCATCTTGCGTCGCTGACCAAAGGCTATGCGGGTGATATCTTCAAGCGCTTTTTGGCTGCAGGGATAGCGTGGCGCGTGCAGTGGGACGATCTGTACAATCGATGAGGTAATTTTTGGCGCTGGCACAAAGGCCGATGCTGGCACGTCAAACAAGATCTCCCTATCGGCAAGCCAGCCGGTTAAAACGCTAAGCCGTCCATAGGCGGTGTCGCCGGGCTTGGCGGTGATGCGTTCGGCCACTTCTCGCTGAAACATCAAGGTCATTGACGCAAAGGCATTGGCATGACCAAGCCAGCTTATCAGCAATGTTGTGGCGATATTATATGGCAAATTGGCAATGATTCGCCGTGGCGCGTTGCCCATCTCCCAGATAGCACTCGTCATGGCATCGGCTTCGATCAGGCTGAGGTGTGAACCGGCGGCGCTGGTCAATCCGGCAAGAACATCGGCGGCGCGGCGATCTTTTTCAATGGCGATCACATGATTGGCACCTTCAAGAAGAAGGGCGCGGGTTAATCCCCCGGGACCCGGGCCAATCTCGATCGTTGTTCCCGATAAAGTGCCAGCTGATCGCGCAATTCTGCGGGTCAGATTCAGGTCAAACAAGAAATTCTGCCCAAGCGATTTGCGCGCGCGCATGTCCATTGAGTCGACAAGCTGGCGCAAGGGCTGTAAAGCCTCGATCCGCTCGATCATCTGTTGCTTATCAGTCATCTATACCAATCATTGACCCATTTATCGGGAACATCTTGTGGCGGGGGCAATTGGGCATTAATCCGCCTTCTGGTTTTGGCGGTTATCCGCAAAATTGCGTGCCATTTTGATTGCCGCGATCAGGCTGTCAGCACGGGCAATGCCGCGGCCGGCAATATCGAGTCCGGTGCCATGATCTGGCGATGTTCGGATGAAATCAAGGCCAAGTGTCACATTAACCCCACCAAAAAAATCTATTGTTTTCAGTGGAATAAGAACTTGATCATGATACATGCCCAAAACAGCATCATAGGTTTTGCGCGCCTCACTGTGAAATAAAGTATCGGCTGGATGCGGCCCGGTCACATTGATTCCCTTGGCTTGAAGCTTGGTAATCGCTGGTAGGATAATTTGGGTGTCTTCATCCCCCATATTGCCGTTTTCACCAGCATGCGGGTTGAGGCCGCAAACCGCAATATGCGGATTATCAATGCCAAAATTTGCCTTTAGACAGGTATGAAGAAGCTGGCATTTTTCAATGATCATCGCTGTTGAAATGGCAGCGGGAACCTTGTTCAGGGCGATATGGATGGTCGCAGGCACAACCCGCAATTCATCACAAGCAAGCATCATAAGCGGCGCGCCAGCAACAGGTTTTGATAGGCTGGCAAGAAATTCAGTATGGCCAGGATAGGCAAAGCCGGCATCATAAAGGCTTGATTTTTGTATGGGGTTGGTCACGATCCCGGCGGCGGTTCCTGATTGGCTCCAAATCGTGGCTTGCCGGATGGCGTCGATCACTTGCGGCGCATTAGCCGGATCTGGTGCGCCAGCAACCGGTGCTGTTTTCCATGAAATGGGAATGAGTTGCAGGTCTTGGCTGCTGCCGTCAAAAGACGCTGGATTGTCAATTTCCCGAATCTTGGCGGTGATGCCAAGTGACACTGCCATTTGCGCGATTTGCGCCGGCTGCTCAATCAGACAAATATCGTTCATCCCGCTTTGCCATGCTTTTAGCGCAATTTCAGACCCGATACCTGCAGGTTCGCCAGGGGTGATAAGCAAAGGGCGGTTTGTCATCGGATTATAAATTGGTTTCAATAATCGCTGAACGGCGCAGCTGCAGCAGATAGCGTTCGGAAAGCGATCCGAAAATCTTGTCAAATTCAACCCGCAATAACTCGTCACGCGACGGCAGGGTGATTTTTGGCGATATGCGATCGCACAGCATGAAAACACTAATGCCTTCGGTAAATGACAAAGGCTTGCTTGGAACGCTGGCTTTCAGTTCATTGACCAAAGCTTGTAAGGGGCGGTTGAAAGAGCCAAGGCTAATATTCTTGATCAAGCCTTGAATGCCTGAACCATAGTCTTGATTCAGCGCCACAAGACCGTCACAGCTATTGATCGATGCGGTGTCACGCTCAAGCTTTGCTGCGGCTTCCAGCTTGTCAGCATTGCTGGCATCCTTTGACAGCGGATAAACCGCCCGTGCAAGGGTGATGATATCCTGACTTGGATCGGCAACGCCGTCCTGACGGCTGCCTTCGTTGCGAATTAAAATAATCATCCCATCACGTTGAAGCGGCGTGCTGACCGCGCCAATCTTGGTCATTTTTACCTGCTCTTGAATATGATCAGGCAATTGATCAAGCATAACCCAACCAAGCTGGCCGCCATTTGTGGCGGTTCCTGATGCAGAATATTGTTTGGCAATGGCGTTGAAGTTAGCGCCGTTATTCACCGCTTTGATAATTTCATTGGCCAGAAAAAGGGTGCGGTCAAGCGGGCGATTTGGTTCGGGAAGAAGAATGATTTCGCTTAGCTTGACTTGTGGTTGTCTTGCGTTGGCTTCGATGCGGGCAAGCACCTTGTCTACAATTGTGTCTAATTCAGCAAATTTGGTTTGAAATTTGAACCGAATAAATTCGCCCCACACGATATCGGTGATGAATTTTTGCTGGATATTACTGCTATCAACACCTTGTTCGCGCAGCCTTTGTGACCCTGTTTTGCCATTTGCCGCAAAATTTTCATCAACCAGCTTGTGGGCGGTTTCACGGCTTCTTTGGGTAAGGGTCGGGTCAAGCGCAGCGGCGGCATCCAGTTTCAAGATTTCGTCAATCAGCATCTGGGTTGCATCTTGTTTAATCTGGGCACGGTTTTGTGCAGTATCTTCCAGATTCGTGACCATGTGCAAAAAGGCGGCGCGCTGGTCAACCTGGTAATTGGTAACGGCTTTGCCATTTACCTTGGCAACAATTTCAAGCGCGGCATTGGTCTGCGATAGGCCAGTACCCAGCATAAATAGTAAGGAAAAGGCAGACAACAGGCTTGTTTTTTTCAGCATCGCAATCATGGTTTCTTATTTGTCCAAGACGTTACAGATGGGGGGTGGCGTCGCCCGCCGTATCACTTCAATATTTATCACTATAAATCAGCTTTCATCGGTTCGGGCAAGGATAATGGCACCAACCAAAGAGATGGCAATTGCTGGTGTCCAGGCGGCAACCGACATTGGCACTTGCAAGGATGATCCCAAAATTTGCATGAAATAGCTAAAGATGAAAATCACAATTGCCAGAAACGTGCCACGCAGAAACAAGCGGCTTCGCCGACTGCGCGAAACATTGATTAAGGTCACGCGCGCTGCAAGCATCGCAATGCCAATCATCAATAGCGGCACTGATAATGTTTTATAAAGGTGAAACCGATATTCGCTTGCCGGAATCCCCGCCCGTTCAAGCGCGTCGATAAAGCCCGGTAACAGATAGACCGAAATTGATTGGGGGCGAAGGCCGGATTGTCGCAGATCAAGTGCATCAAGTTGGGTTGGCAAAAGCAAATTACCAAGATTGGTCTTTTGCCCATCTGTCTGCCATCGTGATGCGCGATCCAGCATCCAGCCTTTATCGGTCAATTGCATGCTGCTGGCTTTGTAAAGCGCTTTCACGTGGATATTGTCATGGTAGAGGTAAATGACCGGATTAATAATGCTTGCCGTTTCGGCGTTTAAGGCGTCACCGCGGATAATCAATTTTCCGCTTTCCAGCGTGTCGCGAAGCCATATCCCACTGGTTGAGACCGAAAAATTACTATCTGACCGACCAAAAATTTCGGCCATTTGCGCCTCATAGCGTTTCGATGTAACTGCCCCGATGGGATTGATGACGGTGACAAGAAGCATGCCGATGATAAAGGCGGAAAATAGCGCTGGCCCCAAAGCGGCCCAGATCGATTGACCGAAACCACGAACCGCAACAAATTCATTACTGCGGTTCCAAGATGAAAAACACAGCATCGCCCCTGCCAACATGGCGAAGGGCAGGATCATTTCAATGACCGCTGGCAAGTTTAACAGTGCCATTTTGAGGAAATTAATATTGGGCGGGGAAGATGTTAAAACGCTCACGCGGCGGACCAGTTCAACCGTCTGAATCAGGCTGATAATCGAGGCGAGGCTAAGCAGGCAAAGCGTGATCCAGCCGACAAAACGCAAGGCGAAATAGCGAAACAGGGTTTCAAATGGCGCAAATTGGCTCATGTCAGCGCCTCTTTTTGCGCTGTTGTATCGATCATTTCACGCGGTTGGCGAAGCAGCCAAAATGCGATGATGATCGGCGCTAACACGCTGAGATGGATAAGAGGCCAAAGATTGGCATTATTTGTTACCCAGCCGCGTGATACCACCACGGCGATAATGACGAGAACACAAGCGCCGATATTCAGACTTGCCCGCCTTGTCCATAAATCGCGTCTGATCTGACCGCGTAAAATAATGGCGGCTGACAATAGGGCTAGGCCCAGCCCTAGCCACGGCGATGCAATGCGGTAATGGCCTTCGGCATGCCGATGAAGAT
>JADHOU010000034.1 GCA_016778825.1 Candidatus Puniceispirillum sp.
TACCTTTGAGTTTACCAGCTGCAACCTCAGCTCACCTTCGCTGAGACGATTTCCAACACCGTAAAGCGATGGAGCAGTTTCACCATGAAATTGCTGCTCAGGAATTGGCATCACATGACAAGCGAGGCAATTTCCCTGTTTCCGGCTAATTGCAATCTTGCGACCATTGGCAGCATCACCAGCCACACCAGTTAATGATTTTGGTATAGAGTTACCATCAACAATTTCATATGGAACCAGCCCTGGATCTCGAACCACCACTGAGGCTGAGTGCGCAGCGGTAACGCCAAGCGCAACAACGCCGACAATGGAATAGAAAAAAGTTTTCATCGTTTCCCCACCTTATAAGTTTGACTTGATGCATTTAACATATGCATTTTTTTATCTATATAATAACAAAGCATAAAAAAAACCGTTTGTAAAACTACTTTACCTTTTAAAGCTGACTTTTTTAGCTGGGGTTAATTGATAAAACACGAAGTCAACAGCACGCAAACGTATCATGCCAGAATTTTTAGATTTTCATCGAGTTACGAAATCATCATTGCGCGGTAAATTCAGAAATCCGCCACCAAAATAACTCGGCGCCCGGATAGCCAATGATCCGGCCAACCTCCATCCCATCACGCATAACAATAAAGGTAGGTGTCATCGTTGCTGGCGTCAGATGCGCCAAATCATCCGGCATTGCATGGTAAAAATCATGGCGCCGAAGGGGGTAGGTTAGCGCTTCTTCAGTTCGGTCATAGCCCGCGCCAACTTCATCTTCAAAAGCTTCACACCATGGGCAATGGCTTGTAGTAATCATAACGAGCTGGCCATGGCTGTTTGCTGCTTTTACAGGGACAGCAGCGACACAAATCGCAAGCAGCAAAAATAAGGATGAAAAAGACGCGATACCAAAGTTCAGGTAAGGCAACATGGCGCGAAGGCGACAAACACCGCCTGAAACCTTAGCCCTTACCATGCCGTCGCCACTGATCCAATGAAGGTTTGAAAACTGTTGAAAACTGGCCAGACTCACCAACCACAGTCGCCTTAGACACGACACTTGCGGCCTGCAATGGCGCCGTGGCGCCATTCGGTTCCTCTGCTATCAATTCACTTTTGATGCAAGTCAGCACTTTTTGCACATGCGGATCAGTAAGCCGGTAGAAGACTTGCCGCGCTTGCTTGCGCGTGGAAACAACATTTTGCTTGCGCAGCAATGCCAGATGCTGAGAAATGCTATGCTGTGGCTGAAGAAGCGAGTCGCATAACTGGTTTACTGATCGCTCGGCCGTACTAAGCTCAAAACAAATAGACAGGCGTAATGGATGCGACAAAGCCTGAAAAATGTCAGAAGCACGATTCATCAAATTATGAAAATTTGATTTACTCTTTTGGTGTGCGCTCATCATTAACTCATTTTATTTGTCGTAATTTGGGCTTGGCACGGCAATTATTAACCGTATCTCGATACGCATATATCGATATGATTTCAAGCACGGACTCAAATAGCTCACCGATATCTATCTAATTATATAGTTTTTTTTCCATATATGCAAGCTGCACGCCTGTCATGATTTATCGATAGGTA
This sequence comes from Candidatus Puniceispirillum sp., assembly GCA_016778825.1. GTDB lineage: Bacteria > Pseudomonadota > Alphaproteobacteria > Puniceispirillales > Puniceispirillaceae > UBA3439. The sequence goes on from JADHOU010000034.1 coordinate 1,580, forward strand.
GCATCACCCGCTGAAGCCAGCCCTTGGTGCCGCCCGAAACCGAATCCGCGGCCGATTGCATGAAATCATCTCCCGGACACCAATTCGCCGGTGCAACTTTGGCTGTCTGATAAGTGTCGATGAGGGCGCGCTGGACACGAAGCAATTCATCAACCGACCGGCCAATATGCATTGGATAATGAATCAACGCCTGCACTTTTTGCGCCGGATCAATAAACAGACAGGCGCGAACCGTTGATGTTGTATCGCTATAGGCGTCGATCATGCCATAGGCGCGCGCAATATCCATCGACACATCTTCGATCACCGGAAAATTGACCGATAGGTTAAATTTCGTCTCGATCCATTCAATCCAGCCCATATGGCTATAAACACTGTCAACAGACAGCCCCAAAAGCTGGACATCCATTTCGGCAAATTTATCCTGTTCCTGCGCCAATGCAACAAATTCAGACGTACAAACCGGGGTAAAATCTGCCGGATGACAAAATAGCAAAATCCAACGCCCAGCAAATGCCGACAAACGCACCTCACCCATCGTTGAGCGCGCCGCAAAATCAACAACGGGCGATCCAACCAATGATCGATAGGCAATATCTTGGCTGTTTGCGTGGTCATCAGGTTGTAGCATATCTTCGCCCTTTATTTGTGGTGTCAATCATCGACCAGACCAATGATTGACCCGGTCACTTCTTAACAAAACCATTATTTACAACGTCAATGATTTTAGCGCCAAATTGGTAACAGGCTTAATTTAATATGCCAATCCCTATGCTTGTCCATGTTGAGCCATAAAATCAAGCATCAGACAATCACCGCCCGAGAAATAAATCAGAGATAATATGTTTATATGATGCGATTTTTACAATAACCTATCATTCAATGGCAAAATATTTATGAATTTCTGCGGCTGTCGATGATTTTTGATTGATCTTGGCCGGTTCGCCAGTAACGATTAAATATGCCGTTCTGGCATATTCGTTCAGATGGCCAATCATGGCCATGATTGGTGGCCGATCCAGATGACACATAATTTTCCTCGCCATAGCAAGATTAGCACGCCCGTCGCCATTGCCGGCACCGGATGCTATATTACCGATTCAACGGGGAAACAATATTTCGACGGTTCGGGCGGTGCGGCAGTGTCCTGTCTTGGTCATGGTGACGCTGATATCGCGACTGCAATGAAAGACCAGATTGATAAATTATCTTTTGCCCATACCAGCTTTTTCACCTCGCCACCTGCCGAAGCATTAGCCGATCTTTTGATTACCAATGCACCATCTGGCATTGACCGAGTTTATTTTGTATCGGGTGGATCAGAAGCCATTGAAGCATCGCTGAAACTGGCGCGGCAATATTTTGTTGAAACCGGTTCGCCGCAAAGAACCCATATCATCGCCCGCAAGCAAAGCTATCACGGCAATACGCTTGGCGCGCTTGCCGCTGGCGGCAATGCATGGCGACGCGAACAATTTGCCCCGCTTTTATTCACCGCCAGCCATATCGAGCCTTGTTATCGCTATCGCGGAAAGGCCGATGATGAAAGTGATCATGCCTATGGGCAACGAATGGCCAATGCGCTTGAGACCGAAATCCTGCGGCTTGGCGCAGATAAGGTCATGGCGTTTCTCGCCGAGCCGGTGGTTGGTGCAACGCTTGGCGCAGTTGCTGCCGAAGCGGGGTATTTCACCCGCATTCGCGAAATTTGCGATCGCTATGGCGTGCTGCTGATTCTTGATGAGGTGATGTGCGGTATGGGTCGAACCGGATCTTTGTTTGCCTGTGACCATGATCAAGTCCGGCCTGATATTATCGCCATCGCCAAAGGTCTTGGCGCCGGATATCAGCCGATTGGCGCCATGTTATGCAGCAAGGACATCTATGATGCGATTGCCACCGGAAGCGGCTTTTTTCAGCATGGACATACCTATCTTGCCCATCCTGTTGCCTGTGCTGCCGCCTATGCCGTTCTCAGCAAAATCATCGAAACTGGCCTACCAAGCCGTGCCGCCATGATGGGCGACAAGCTTATACAGGCATTGCAATCGGCCTTTGGCCAGCATCCTTTTATCGGTGATATTCGTGGGCGGGGGCTTTTCATCGGTATGGAATTTGTTACCGACCGAACCCAGAAAACGCCCTTTGATCCGGCATATGGCCTGCACCGCAAAATCAAGGCTGCGGCATTTGAAGCTGGATTATTATGCTATCCAATGGGCGGCACGATTGATGGCAAAAATGGCGATCATCTGCTTTTAGCACCGCCCTTTATTCTGGAAGATTCCCATATTGGCGAGATTACCGACAAATTGGCCATTGCCTTTGACGCGGCCATGCCGCCCGCCTAATCACCCGCCTTGCCAAAGCCTGATCCGCCAGAAAAAGCGCAATCAATAAAGCGATCTTTTAGCGGTTTTGCAGCCCAGTGATCCAAGAAAGCATATGATCAACCGCGCTTGCTGTCTGGTTTGGCGACACAATATCCCCAGCGATAATATGTGAAAATTTATCATCATCCGCGGTCAGGCTGGCAATGATGGTTTTCGACTCCCCACCCCATGATCGGGCAAATGCGGCTGTTTTTTCAGGCGCAACGACCTGATCGTGGCGACTGTAATAAAACAAGGCTGGTATGTCGACATCGTCATATGATTCCCGATCAACCGCTGCAACAATCGCCGCCATCGGCATTAATGCGGTTGTCGGATAAGTCATCATCCAATAGCGGGCATGAAGATCATTTCGCGGATTGCCCTGTTGTTCTTTGCCAATCACCAGCGGTACCCATTGCCGCGCAAATGGCCAGGTCAGTAAATTGGCAGCGCGGCTGTTAATGGCAAAATTTGGAGAAACGAAAATGATCCCGCCAATATTTTCCATAGCCGCCTTATCAAGCGCAGCCGCCGCCGCCAAAGTGCCGCCAGTTGATGTGGCCATGATAATGACCGTCTCACCAATCTGCTTGCCAATTTTAATAGCTTCGCCAACATCATCCATCCAGCGCGCAACAGTGGCGTCTGCCATTGCCGAAGGCTGGCGGCCATGGCCGGTGAAACGGGTAAAATAGAGGTTCGCGCCCAAAGCGGCGGCCACCCGATCTGGCACTGGCCGTATTTCTTTTGAACTGGCGGTAAAGCCATGAAGATAGATAATCGATAGCGGCGTTTTTACATTGGCCTCACCAGCCCAGATGACCTGTTTTTCAACCCCGTTAATAATGTCATCAAATTGTCCTTCGCGCATGGCAAGATAGGCGTCAATATCATCACCAATCATGATTTTGTCATGGCCGGTACTAAGCCGAACCCGTTCACGCGGACCAAAAACAAAAACAAAAATCAAAAAACCGGCAAAGCAGGCAAGGCAGATTTTCAGGGCTTTTTTGGTCAACTGCCAGTCCTCATTGTCAAAAGATTTGCCATGGCGGGGCAATTCGTTCTACCAGCCATGAGTGTAATGAGAAAGACCAGCAGATCAAATCACTCCAGCGCGATAGTGCCAGCCATATTTTACCAGCCATATTTTACCAGCCATTTTTACACGTCAGATCATTTCGGCCTTTGCCGAACGCGCCAGCGAATGCTAAAAGGCAATCATGGAACAGAAGATTAATTATCTTGAAGAAAAAATGGCGATTATGCAGCATGAATTAGCGCAGATGAGCCATGAGGTCTATGCGCAGCAAAAAGAGGTCGCGCAGTTAATGCTCGAAATCGAAAAGCTGAAATCACGGCTTGAAAATATGCAGCCCGATAGTGGCATTCTGTCGCCAAATGATGATGTGCCGCCGCCACATTATTGATCATCCGCCATCGCCCCTGATAAACGCTCAATTAGGGTAAATGCTCAATTTTGGTAAAGGCCTAAATTTGGCAAATGCCACATCATATCGGCTCGTCGTTCAAGCGGTTTAGAAACGCCTTGGCAGCCGGACTGAACCCATCAAGATCGCTTTTGCTGGCAAGATCGTGTGCCATTTTCTTGCCAAGCTCGACACCCCATTGATCAAAGCTGTTCACACCCCAGACAAAGCCCGAAACGACAGTGATATGCTCATAAAGTGCCAATAGCCTGCCAAGTGCATAAGGCGTTGTTGCCTCCCAGCTAACCATCAAGGATGGCCTGTTCCCCGGAAAGTGGCGGTGCGGCGGCGCATCGGCTTGCTCAACGCCAAGAGCCAATGCCTCAGCCTGCGCCAACGCATTGATTGCCAGCGTTCGGTGGCTTGCCCGCGAAGCGGCATCATCCAACAGATTGACCGGTTTGCGCGCAATTAGAATATCAATCGGAATAACATCAACTGACTGGTGAAGCCATTGGAAAAAACTATGCTGGCCATTCACGCCTGCCTCGCCCCAAATCAGCGGGCCGGCAGGCTGGTCAAGCGGCTTGCCATGCCGCGTTACCGATTTTCCATTGCTTTCCATTTCCAGCTGCTGCGCCCAGGCTGGCAACCTGGCCAGACGCTGATCATAGGGCATAATCCCATAGGCCATATGGCCAAGATAGCTTCGATGCCAAACGCGAAGCAGCCCCATGATTACTGGAATATTGCTGGTAAAGGGCGCTGTTTCAAAATGGTTATCCATCGCATGCGCGCCATCTAAAAGCTGGTCAAACGCCTTGCTGCCAACGGCAATCATCACCGATAGGCCAACCGCCGACCACAGCGAATAGCGCCCGCCAACAGCTTCGTCAAAATCGAAAATACGCGCCCGATCAATGCCCCATTCAACAGCCCGCTCTTGATAGGTCGTTACCGCCACTATCGCCGTATCAAGCGCAACCCCATTTTGCTTAAGCCAGCCTTTTACCAAATCCGCATTCGCAAGTGTTTCGCTGGTGGTGAATGTTTTTGACGTCATGATGAAAAGCGTAGAACGCGGATCACATTGCGCCAAAATATCATACAGCGCATGCGGGTCAACATTGCCAACATAATGCACCACTGGCCCATCATGGAATCCGGCAAGGCCTGCTGTCACCATTGCCGGACCAAGATCTGACCCGCCAATGCCAAGATTGACAATTGATTTGATATTTTGATTGGCGCGGACATTATCGGCAAAATGATTCAGTTTCTGGTAGGTCTCGCTTTGCCGGTAATCTGGCGTGCGAAGACGGCAATGCGAAACCGGCCGATCTTCGCTTAAATTGATTGCTTTGCCAGCAAACATTGCCCTGATAAAGTCAGCGAGTGATTTCGCCTCGGCAAGCGTCAAAAGCCGCTGCAAAATATCTTGTGTTAAGGGCTGGCGCGTACAATCAACTGTCAAATCTTCAAAATGAAAACATAGATCATCACGGCCATCCTGATGGATCAGCCTGCGCAAATGATGCAAAGCGATCGCGTCTGCGTCACGGCGCAATTGGCTCTCAATCGCGGCGATCTGTTTGTCCTGATCTGTCATCTATTTATGCCTTCACCTAAAAGACCGTTTCCCAGCATCAGATGCCGGTTTTGCCGAGACCCCACCATCTTTCATTCAGGGTTTTGATGCAACCCAGTTTTGGGTAAATAATCATCCTTTCCAAAGCCGGTCTTTGTAATCAGCGGTTAATTAACTTGCCAGCAATAGCGCCATGCCCAGAATAATACTGATCAGGCGATGCAGTGATTTGCCAGCGCTAATCACCGTGTAGGATATCAAGCCAAGCGCAAGCGCAATCTTGCAAAAGGCCAACAGCGACAAAAGTGGCGTCACACCAATCGTCAATAGCTCCGGATGAACCACCATCCCAAGCGGGATCAGATAAAGCCCGATACCAAGTGACATTGAGGTCAGCGCAACCCGTAACCAATTTTCGCCAACCATGCCCGCCGCAATAAATACCCCGCCGCAAACAGGCGGTGTGATTGTCGATAAAAGCGCATACCAGAAAACAAACAGATGAACCGTCAGCGGTGCCATACCAAGATCAATCAATGCTGGTCCGGCAACTGAAACGCAAATCACATAGGCCGCTGTTGTCGGCACCTCCATGCCAAGGAACAAACAGGCAAGCGCGGTTAACAGTAAGGCTGGCCAGATCATGCCACCCGAAAAAGACAAAATCAGCGATGTAACCTTGATCCCAAGGCCAGTTATGCCAAGAACACCAATGATGATTGATGCACATAGAATAATCGATGCGATCATGGCGATCTGGCCACCAGCCATAATCGCAGCATCGCAAATTCGTGTCATACCCGAACCAATACTAACGGCCATTGATCCATTGATGAATAATAATAATGTTGCCGCCAAAATCGCCACTGCCGCCGCATATTGTGGCGTAAAGCCGATATATATAACAATCAAAAGAACGCTAAAAGGAATCAGGAAAAAACTGGCGGTGATCAGCACTGTTCGCACTGCAGGCCGCGCATCATTGCTCAGCGGGCGCAACCCGAAACGCAATGCATAGATATCGACCCCAATCCATACTGCAAAAAAATACAACAGCGCCGGTAAAGCCGCAGCAACAATGATATCTGCATAGGGGATACCGGTCAGTTCTACCATGACAAAAGCACCTGCGCCCATCAATGGTGGCATGATCTGCCCACCTGATGACGCCACCGCCTCGACCGCCGCCGCAATACGTTTTGGATATCCAAGTGACACCATTGTCGGCAAAGTCACGATTCCAGTAGAGGCCACATTGGCCGATGCCGAGCCTGAGATAGATCCAAATAAGGCCGATGACAAAACCGAAACCTTTGCCGCGCCACCCCTCAATCGTCCCGCCGCTGATGCCGCCACATTCATAAAACCGGCACCGGCCTCACCCGCATTCAGCATCGCACCAAAAATTACGAAAATGGCAACAATCGAAACCGAAACGCCGGTCAAAGTTCCCCAAATACCGCCCTCGGCAATCGTCATTGTTCCAAGAAAACTGGCCAATGGTGTTCCCGGATGCCCAAATTCGCCAGGAACATAGCCACCAAACAATCCGTAAAGCAGTGCAGCAAAAGCTAATAAGGGAAGCGGCCAGCCGATTGATCGGCGCGCCATTTCCAGAACCGTTACCAGCAAAATCACCGCAATCACCATCTGAAAATCATTGGCAAGATAGCCATATTGATCAAGCAACAGATTATGATTCGCAACAATCCAGAAACAAGCTGCGATACCAACAAGCGCAAAACCCCAATCACAAAGACGCCGCAAACCAGCCGATGGTTTAAACAGAAAGACCCACGGGATTACCAAAGCCATATGAAGTGGGCGTGATACAAGATTGGGAACAAGCCCCGAAAAAATCAGCCATAAATGAAAGACAACCGATAAAGCACCAAGCCCGATCCAAATAGCTCTTGTTGATTTCAAAAATGGCGTCATCGAGGGGATTCCAGCTTAAAACCCGATAAAAAGGGCAACCGTTACGCGCAACGCTTGCCCTTATGATTATGTTGTTACCTGAACAAAACAATCAGTGATGCGCCGCCAGCTTGGCGCCAACCTCTTGATAATATTTTGCTGCACCTGGGTGAATTTCGGTCAGGATATTATCAAGCATATCAAGCGAGACACCACCCCACCATTTTGCCGCGGCGCTCATTGATGACTTGCCTTCCCAAAAGGTTTTGGTCAGCGCATAGGCGGTTGCATCATCCATATCGGTTGTGGCAAAGGTCACAACAGGAAGTGACGTTGTGGTGATCGCCGATGATTGCCCAGCATAAGTGCCAGCCGGAATTTCAAGCCGTGTCCGTTTTGACAATTTGATTTGCTCATCCGACAAGGACAGAACCTTTGCACCAGCTGATGCCGCCGCTTCGACGACATTTGGTGCCGGATAGGATCCAGCCGTCACAAACCCGTCAATCTGACCATTCTTTAGCGCCGGAACCGCATTCGACAATTCAACCTCGGCAAGCGTGACCTTTCCTTCAAGGCCAAATAGCTTGAGATATTTCTCCCCTTCTCGTGCGCCAAAAGATCCCTTGCCAAGCAAGATGGTTTTACCTTCCATGCCGCTAAAATCAGTCACGCCTGATTTTTCGGACATGACAAAATGCATGGTCAAAGACGGAATGGGAAACAAGGCTCTGATTTCATCGAAACGCGGATTTGCCTTATCCTTGAACATGGCTTTGCCGCCACGTGCAAGCTTGATCAAAACAGGTGGCGTGGTGAACACATAATTGCCCTTGCGGCCAATCACTTCCATCACATTTTGAACCGAACCTTGACTCTCTTCAACGGTGACGGTGATATCGCCATTTGATCCTGCCTTCATGCCTTCGGCAATCTGTACGGCCATCTGATAATAGGATGATGTTGATTTCGCTGATTTATAAGTAACACGCGTTTCGCTCATCGCCTGTGCCGCTGGCAAGACCACCATCGCTGCCAGTAAAAGCTTTACAATCGATCTGAATTTCATGATTTTTCTCCCAAAACATACAAAATGCTAGCATATCGCGCCAATGATTCAATCATGAATCAGTTTGTTTTGGTTGATTTTATCTGGCTATGTCTTTGCCGCATAAAATTGTCGGCAAGCTTCGCCAAATTTCTGGAACAGCAATCTGTTCAGATGATTTTCATCTCTCTCGGGATGAAATTCAGCATGCCATTGGATGGCAACGGCAAAGGATTTATGATCATTTATGCTGATCGCCTCGATAAGGCCATCGGATGAATAGG
>JADHOU010000035.1 GCA_016778825.1 Candidatus Puniceispirillum sp.
TCAGGTCGCAATCAATACCTGGCTCAGACAATATAACCAGATCAGACCTCATCACGCATTGGGCATGAGACCACCCGTCCCCGAAACCTTATTAGAGAACGACAAAATAAGTGGCACTGAAAAATGGGGCTAGACAACGCGACATATGTTTGTAATGAGGACTACAAATTCCCTGACCGCGGCATTTTCAACGCTACTGAAATGTCTGACGGTGAAATACACTTTACTGACGCTTTTATGGATTTAGGTCTCGAGGCTTCCGCGGGTTTGTGTCAGTCAATAGACTAACGCGCAAAGGCTGGCCATCAGTGACGCCCCCACTGTTATAGCAATGGGGCAGTATTAGTTGTAATAAAGAATAATTTTTCAGGTATGTTGATGGCTTACCCTGACAGCGGATATTTTGTAGCGCCGAATTGGCAATTCGAAGACATAATTGAACCACAGGCACTACTGGAATACGCTACAGGCTGGAAGAAAAGTGGATGCTCCATATTTGGTGGATGCTGTGGTCTTGGACCAGAACACACGACTGCTCTTAGTAAGCTCAAATCTGTATAGCCGTCATTGCTATAACAGTGAGGGCGTCACTCAGGGCCAGCCTTTGCGTTCGCCTTGTGAAGGTGCCAAGAAATGCCTACATATACCTCAAGCAAACTGCTACAGAATATCATTGGAGTATCAAATATGCGCTTTTTTTTGATGAGTTGGTTTATCCTCTCTCTGCTGAGCAAGCCCTTGTGGGCAAGTGAAGAGGGACAACTTACAATTGGTGCAGCCACTATAACCTCTTCAAATATTTATGCTGGAGCGTCGAATGAAACCAGAGCCCTTCCAGATTTAAAATATTCCAAGGGGGCTTTTGTAGTCGGTTTCAAAGAAGGGGTTTCCTATCAACTTTCTCCGTTACAAGAAAATAGCATCACTGTGAGTGTTGTTCCCCGCTTTAAACCTTACGATGGAAGTGACTCAGTGAGCTTGGCAGGAATGAACCGAGGGCATACGGTTGATTTTGGCATTAAAAGCAGAGTGAAGATACATGACGGTGGCTCATTAGGTATTCAACTGTTCAAAGAACTGACCAATAAACACAGCGGTACTCAAATCGATTTAGCATACAGTAAATTTATTATGAATGACGTTGCGCCGTTTTCAGTGTCCATAGGCTCAAAATGGTACAGTAGTGGTCTATCTAGATATTATTTTGGCGTCTACGATACAGAAGTGAGAGCTGGTCGCCCATCATACAACCCAGGGAACACTTTGGTTCCTTATGTTGGACTATCGAGTTTTTACAAATTGCCGAATGGTATAGGTCTTTTTGGAAACATATCTTCACAATTTATGCCATCAAAGTTGAAGGATAGCCCAATAATAAGCAAGAGCAATAAAACGTCGATTGCAATCGGGTTGTCCTACTCACTTTGACGTTCTATGCCGCTACGTCACCACGACCCTAAACCCGTCACATTGCGCCGCCTGCTTAATCAATCCTTCTCTGCCCCCTAATCACCTCAGCCGCAGCCTGAAGAGCCTCGATATAGGTCTCTCCGCCGCTGGTAGCCACTTCCACCTTCGCCTTGCCCCAGCCCCTGTCTAGAAGCGCCTGAGAGGCTGTTCCGCGGACTCTATCGTCTCTGCTATGCCTCATAAGGTCAACAAGCGTCTCAACGGCTTCTACGGTGTAAGAACGGGCTAGCTCTGCCACCTTATGTTCGTCTTTTGGCCGGCCACCAGGGTTGCCAGAGTAACCAGGCTGAAACTGGCCATTTTCTTTTCTTATCGCAGTGCTAGAGTTCATAGCCTTATTATACTTTACCGATGCAACGGACACTAGGTGTCAAAAGAGCCGTCAATTGCGTGCTGATTAACTTACAGCCTTGCACGGCGGGTGAACTATTTTGCACCCCCTATGGTATATATAGGCGGAACCTTGACAGTCCCGTCAGTCACCAAAGGGGGGTAAATACATTAGTTTATCGCTCTCAGCTCGGCGATTTGTAGGCTGTTTTTTGGAATTTCAGCTCATCTAGTGCGTCTTCACGGATTGTGTCGATGTCCCATTTCTGTTTTTTCTTTTTCCTCCACCTTTGCCATTCGTTTGTTGGATGGTGTCCATCGAGGCTCTTGTCCGTAAGGGCATACTCAGTGGCTCTACGCCCTCTGAAACTACCTGGTTTTGTTACCTTGATGAAGCCGTGTTCTTGGAGTCTCTTTGGAGCTGCCTGGGCAGCTCCATCTCCAATATGCAGGAGCTTCGCAGCCTCACGTTTACTGAGGCTTAATTTTCCATTGTTGCTTCCATTATAGCGTCTGCAAAGCTCCAAATAGAACTTAATGTGGTTGGAGGGAAGGCATCGCCAAGCCTCGCTCTCGAGCATACGGTAGGTCAGCTTTTTGTATTGCTCGAAGCCTTCGATTAGCCCTTTTTTCCTTTTTTTCCTATCAAAACGCTCTTTCATTGGGTTAGGCATCGCAGTCACCTCCGTTGTCAGCAGGGGTTGCTTTGTTCATCCGCATAAATGGGTTGGTTCCCATTCGAAATGGCCAGCAGGGACATTCGATAGCTATGCATCTACGGGCTTCACCTTTGCTTCCACCCGCACAATCGATGCAATTTTTGCGAATAGCCTTGAGAGGGGTGATTGGCACAATTCCCTCCTCAACCATTTTTTTTCCACCAATTATTAGGGGGTTTTTGCCGATTAAATAACCGTCTGAGCGCTGAGTACCCTTTAGTGGCTCTAAAAGGCCTGGTGTGTTGATAGGGTCATAGGTGTTAGCCATTAGACCCTCCATTTTTCGAGAGCATATGGGCCATAGAATGAGAATGGGGGGTTATCTGGCTCTCAAGCCATTCATCGAGCCACTCGGGCTTAGAGTATGCGGTACGACCTATAAGGGTATATTTTGGCCCCTCACCGGACATCGCCAGTCTGGCAAGTGTGACACTGGAAGACCTGACACCTTTTTCATTCAAATATTCTGCAGATTTCTTTCGATTAAGAAGTTTATCCATCACGCAATCCTTTCGTTTAGGGTGATGCGTGATTGATATTTTCTTTTTTATGTCACAAAAATGCGCCCTGATTGGGGTTTAAGTGACACGCTTTTTCTACCTTGGCTCAAAGAGCAATTTTGCGTCAGCAACCATTTTATCTTGTGTCGTTCGCCCCTTGCCTGAAAACCTGGTTAAACGAGCAACATCTTTATCATTCAAAATAAACTCTCTAACCTCTTTTAGGTTGGGCTCTCGGCCGTGGGTTTCTATGTAATGAATGTGAGCCTCGGCCACCTTCATTGCTAATTTATAGCGCCTAAAGGCATGTAGCGGGTCTTTTTCCCTACTAGATGGTCGTCCGGCCATGCCAATTTTAGCTTGAGAGGCTTTTGGGGTTTCGGTGATTTGCCACCTCAAATTATTGTCCCAGTGGTCTAGCTTCTTGAGAGCATCAACAATGCAGCGATGAATGACAACGCCATCTTTTTCAATAAGTTCTGCTATAGCGGTGACTTTGCCCTCATTCACAAGCTGCTGCAGCGCCTTAAACTCCTCAACTGTTGGCCAATCTTGTTTACCCAACAGCAGCCTCCACCATATCTGACCATTGCTGCAGAACAGCCTGTTTCTGGTTTCGATATTCGGCGCGATTATAAACGCCAGCCACGCCTTGCCGCGTTCCGTCACGGTGATTGATACAGGCCTCAATCATAAAGTGAGGCTGATTGGTTTCGTGCATATGTGTTGAGAAGGTTCTACGGAAGTCGTGAAAGACCCAGTTCTGCAGACCCAGTGCGCTATCAAGCTTTGATTTAACTTTACTGCCCAAGCGCGTTGGAACAACTCCATTGGTAGTGAAAATCAATTCACTATCGTTCCGTCGGCTTGGAAATTGGGTCGCGGCAAAAGAACTGACAAAAAGGCTTGAAGGGTTAGAAGTTTTTGCCCTTTGGGCAGGCACGTTTAACCAGCCTTCTTCAAGCTCCGACCAACTAGAGCTCAGCAGTTCCTCCTTTCGGAATGGAAGAAGCAGGAGAGTTCTCACTGCTGCCGTATGCACCGGGGTTAGAGTTTCAGCTGCAAACCAAATCTTTTTTATTTCATTGAGGGCAAGGACACGGTCACGTTGGCTCTTTTTAAACCCAGGCTTGATACGGATTAGCGGGTTATCATCCCGGTGACCATTTCTTACGGCCCAAGTAAGTATGTTAGAAGCCGCTTCCCATACCAATTGAGCAGTAGGGTGCATATCCCTCTGCATAATTGGCGTAACAATGTTCACGAGGTGTTTGTGTGTGACATCAGTTACTTTAATTAAACCAAGCTGCTTGATGAGGTAGCGTTTGAGTGTTCCCAGAGTTTTATCTCGATAGGTCTTCGACTTTTGCGACAGAACCAGTTCGTCATAAAGCTTTACTGCGTCAGAAAATGTCGGGGTTGCGCCCTTAATAACCTCTGAGGCGAGATAGTCGGGCGAGCTAAAATCTACTGCCAATTGCCTCGCTTTTGCACGAGCTTGGTCCAACGTCCAATCACCACATCTGCCAAGCGTAATTTGTTTAGCTACAGCTGCACCTTTTGGCCGCTTTTCGAATATGAAGCTTGCGATGCCTGTGGCCATTTTACGCACCCCAAGCCCAGCAACTTCCGTATCAAATATCTTGATAGATTTTTTCCCGCTAGGTACGGCGAGCTTTGCTACTAATGTGGCGGTCAATTTTTTACGCATATCGGCCCCGGCCTAAATAACAAAAGGGGGGTGTATCCAGCGCAGAAGCGCTATTAACTTTCGACGCTGTGTCTACACTATGTCTACAACTATTAGACATAAAGACGATATTAGATGAAATCAAAACGTGCAAGCCTGAAAGCAAAAAAGCGCCAAAACTGACGCTCTGCTTCAAAAATATCTTATAGGAAATGGTGGGAGTGACAGGGATTGAACCTGTGACCCCTTCGATGTCAACGAAGTGCTCTCCCGCTGAGCTACACCCCCACACTATTTCATATGGTCGGCCAGTCAAACCAGCAAAAAACATTCACGTTGATGCTGGCGTTATGCCAACCGGCGGGCCATTTGCGCGGTAACGATGGCCATTTGCTATATCTGCACCAACCGGCCGGTCATATCAAGCCTTTTTTCGGCCAATTCCGGTCAGATATCACAAAACCTGCCGTCAAATTAGGGCAAATGCCAAAGCGGCGCAAAACTTGGCTATTGTCGCCATCACAATCGCAAGTTAGACTGTGCTTATGAGCATAGCAACCGCTCCAAAGTCAGATGCCAATATTGCGGTCAATCCTGCCAATAATTCCTTGATTGATCCCGAAATCACCCCCGCGCAAACAGCCGCATCTTTGCCGTCCATTCAACAGCCATCAGTGGCTGCGGCATCAAGACGCGATGATCTGCGGCCGGTAATCCTGCCGCTGGTCGCGCTTGCCGCCCCACATTTTACTGCTACCGAAATCTTGACCCCACCATCGCATTCCCAACCAAGCGCGGTGGTCTTGTCATCGCCGCATGCGGGACGAGTTTATCCAGCCGAATTTATCGCTGCCAGCATTGCCGATGTAAATGCTCTTCGCGGGCTTGAGGATTTTGGTGTTGATCAATTGATTGGCAGCGTTCGCGATTATGGCATCACCTGTATCAATAATCAGATTTCGCGTGCCTATATCGATGTAAACCGGCCGGTTGACGCACTTGATAACGCTATGTTTACCGCGCCGCCAGCCGCGGCCAGTACCGCCGCTGCCGCATCACGCCATGTTCGGGCTGGTTATGGGCTGTTGCCGCGCTTAACCGCTGCGCGTGAGGTGATCCATCGGCAATTATTGCCGTCAGATGAGGTGGAAAGCCGCATCGCGCTTGTCCATAAACCTTATCATCAGGCTGTACAGGCCGCCTTGGCCACCGCCCACTGCCATTTTGGCCGGTCACTGCTGATTGATTGCCATTCAATGCCATCGCATGACCAGCATGACAAACCGCTTGCCGATTTCGTGCTTGGCGACCTGCATCACAGCACGCTTGATCCGGCAATTGGAGATCTTTTGGCAAAAATCATTACCGAGGCTGGTTATAGCCTTGCCTGGAACCATCCTTATGCTGGTGGCTATATAACCAAAAATTATGGCCGCGCCACCACGCGCCAACAATCAATCCAGATCGAGATTAACCGCCGCCTATATATGACACACAAATATACGCTTGATCCGCAGGGTAGCAAAAATATCGCCGCGCTTTTGGCGCGTATTGGGGCGGTATTATCTGATAAATTGGCTAACGCCTAGCTTGGCGCAAACGGATTTTCGCGCTTACGCATCACCATGCGGATTGGCACACCACGCAACCCGAAATCAGCCCGCAGCCCGCTTGTAAGATAGCGGAGATAGCTTTCCGGCAGATCAGCCGGCCGACTGACAAATAATGCAAATGTCGGAGGGCGGGTTTTAATCTGGGTCATGTAGCGAATGCGAAGCCGGCGCCCCTCGACCAATGGCGGTGGGTGCGCTTCGAGCATCGTATCAAGCCAACGATTCAACCGGCCGGTAGAAATACGCGTATTCCAAATGCCATACATCTCATCAGCCGCATCAAGAAGCTTGCTAAGACCCTTTTTATGCAGCCCTGAGATTTGTATTACCGGAACGCCGCGCAATTGCGCAAGCGAGGTTTGCAGTCGATCCGAAATCTGGCCGCTTGCCGCCTGTTTATTGCGAACCGCATCCCATTTATTCGCCCCTATAACAATTGCCCGGCCTTCATCTTCGATCAGGCGGGCAATTGTTAGATCCTGTTTGTGAATTTCTTCGGTGGCATCAATCAATAAAACACAAAGATGGGCATATTGAACCGCGCGCAACGCATCATCGACCATCAGCTTTTCAACTTTGTCGGCAATTCGCGCCCGCCGACGCATTCCGGCCGTATCAACAAGCTTATAGGGCTTGCCATTCCATTGAAATGGCACTTCGATTGAATCGCGCGTAATCCCGGCCTCAGGGCCGGTCAATAAACGGTCTTCGTCAATCAAGCTGTTGATTAGCGTTGATTTTCCCATATTCGGGCGGCCAACAATGGCAATGCGCATTGGCTGACTGACCTGTTCATCCTGCCAAACGTCAATGGGGTTGCCATCGGCATCCAGCTTTTCATCAAGCCCATCAGCATCGGTGAATAAATGATCATCAGCGTCATTATCAGCATCGCCGGTCAGAACATCTCCAAGCCCAATTGCCTGCGCTGCCGCTAACATGGCATCATGCAAATCGACGAGCCCCTCACCATGCGCCGCCGAAATTGGCACTGGCTCACCAAGCCCAAGCGTCCATGCATCCGACAGGCCAGCGGTGCCCGCCTTGCCTTCGCATTTATTCGCCAACAGCACGACCCGCGCGCCCGATTTTCTGATTTCGCTGGCAAAAAACTTGTCAATCGGCGTGACCCCAGCTTTGGCATCAACAACCATCAAAGTGATATCGGCATCGCGAATGGCCATTTCGGTTTGACGACGCATCCGCGCCTCAAGCGAGTCTTCATCAGCCTCTTCAAGACCGGCCGTGTCAATAACGGTAAAGGCCAAGCTGGCAAGATATCCCTGCCCTTCGCGGCGATCACGCGTCACCCCGGGCTGGTCGTCAACAATCGCGTGCTGACGGCCAATCAACCGGTTAAACAGCGTTGATTTTCCAACATTTGGACGCCCAACAATGGCAAAAGTAACAGTCATAAAAGAATTACAATCCTATTCAAAAGCCGTAAGCGTGCCATTGCCGCTTAGAACAAACATCATGCCGCTTGCCAATTGCGGTGCGGTAACAACATCTGAGCCAACATCAATTGTCTTGCCGCCATCACCGGTATCAGCGTCAAAGGCAAAAAGGCTTCCCGATTTCGAAATGACCATAATCTTACCGTCAACCACGATCGGCCCGACATAACGTGGAATGTCTTTCGATGCGACAACACCCTTTGGCAAAGCACCAGGCAAATCGGCAACCCAACGAACCGCGCCATCACTGCGGCGCAAGGCATAAAGCCGTCCGTCAATGGTTTGCAGAAACAGTGATTTTCCTGCAACCCAAGGCATTTCAATACCGCCAATCGGCTGATCCCAAATCGACAAACCTGACCTCGCATTAAACGCCGCGATTTGCCCTGCTTGCGAGACCGCAAAAACAAGGCCACCATCAAAAACAGGATGCGCACGAATGTCGCCAAGCCGCTGAAGCGGGGTACGCGGGCTGAATGCCGCCAATGAGTCAGACCAGATAATCTGTCCTGAATTTGCGTCGAGAAGGCTGATATCACCGCCATAACCCGCCACCGCCAATTGACCATTGGCAAAGGCTGGTGACGGCGCACCATAAACAACCGTATTAACTGGCAAGCCTGTGCGTTCCCAGAAAAGCGAACCATCATTGGCTGAATAGGCAAAAATATTACCGTCCAGATCGGTTACGGCAATTGCTTCCTGTCCGATTACCGTTGGCCCACCACGAACCGGCAAACGCACTGATATTGACCATATTGTTGACCCGTCCTGTACCGACAGCGCCGCCAGACTGCGCCCGCCAGCATGAACAAATAATGTCTCACCGCGAACCGCCAGCCCGCCAGCAATTCCCGGCAATGGATCATCGGTAAATTCTTCAACACTCACCTGCCAATTGGTCTTGCCGGTTTTTATGTCAAATGCTGTGACCGTGCCATTTGGTGCAACGGTAAAGACCTGCTCACCCGCCACCATCGGCTGGGCAAGCTCGGTCAGGCTATCGCCAAATCCACCAATTGAGGCGCGCCATGCCCGCTTGAACGGCAAGGCTGCTTTGACATTACCGCCAGTATGACCAGCGCTTAACCCGGGATGACCTGCATTCAAGATATCAATCGCATCGGGCAAGCCCGCGCCTTCGGCAAATGCTGCCGGATCAGCGGCGATCATATTGCTTGCCTCAATGATGGCAATACGATCACCATCAAGGATCAATTCAGATTCTGAACAGGCCGATAGCGCAAGCATGACAAATCCGGCCGATAGCGATTTGCCAAGCACCGACAATAATGGAAGCAGCAAAAACCGATCATTCATCAAGATTCCCCTTGCCGTCATGACAACTCCCCTAGCACGCGTTTGAAACCAACTTTGTTTCACCAGATTCATGCTTTTCAAATAAAGGCCTAGCGCGATGCGTCATGCGCCACGCATTACCCATTACCCTTTTAGAATTTGCACCATCTGACGCGCTCGTTGACGCACTCCAGCCGGAATATCCGACAAACCTGCCAGTGATTCATATTTGATCATTGCCGCTTTACGATCACCCGACCGCAGAGCCAGACCTGCTGCCTGTTCAAGCGCCATTGACTGCCATGGGCCAGCTTGACTTTCAAGATCGGTCAATCGCGCAGCCAATTCATCATGCTTACGGCTTGCCGGTGCATTCATGACCGACAGCAAGATTGCCGCTTGCTGATAAAGTGGCTTTACATCAGGGTCTGTTGACAGCGCAAGGTAGTTTGCCTCGGCGGCAACAAAATCTTTGTTTTCGGCCTGTGTTGCGGCAATGCGGAACTGCGCCAGCATCGCATAGCCCGGACTTAGCGTATCAAGCTGTGCTGTGAGGGCAGCCACGCTATCATCGGCTTTTAAGGCCTGATGGTAAATCGCAGCGGCTTCGGTTGCCTGACGATCCTGCCACGCCGCATAGCCTTGACGTGCGCCAACACCAATAACCACCAGCAAAACCGCAATGATTACATATTTACCATAGCGCGACCATAATTCCTGCATCTGGTCACGTTTCAGATCTTCATTAATCTCATCAAAAATATCAGCCATTCGTTCAACAATCACTTCCGGTCAAAACAGCATTTCACTGCTGAATGCCTAAGGTTTATCCACAGCCCAATCGGCCAATTTATCCGGCACCGTAATAGCAATTCTTTTTACCGAAATGCCAGTGCTTTATTGACCTCAATCAAAAGCTGTCTCAACATAACTTGGAATAAGAAAAACAGCCACCACTAAAAGCTAGGTAACAGCAAACCATATGCAGCGTATATCCAGCCCGAAAAAACTCCGCAAACCATTATTCTTTAACCGAAGCGAACTTGGACAAATTCTAGCAACCTATAGCACCCGCGTTGCCAGCGGTGAATGGCGCGATTACGCCATTG
>JADHOU010000036.1 GCA_016778825.1 Candidatus Puniceispirillum sp.
CCATAAATGATGCTGGTCTGATTGTCTGGTGTCCGGCAAGCCAGCGAAATGGTGCTGGTATGTTATATGGGCATGGGCTTGCCGCGGCTGGGCTGGATCCGGCGCGATTGCTGATTGTTGATACACCAAACCCGTCACGACGTTTGGCCGCGCTTGATGATATTTTGCGAACCGAAGGCTTGGCCGCGGTTGTGATGGAATATGATGGGGTGCAGAAATCGGCTGATTACTGGATGCGGCTGGCACGACGTGCGCAGCTTGCCGCCGAAGATAGCGGCACAACAGCTTTTCTGCTTGGCGCGCCAATCAGCGTTGCTGGATTTGAAACAGCTTGGCAGATCAAACCGGCGGCCGATCTTGACAGATGGTCACATTCTGCCTTGGTTCAACGCAGTGTCTGGGATTTGACATTGCAGCGCGCGCGTGGTGGCAGGCCGCATAAATGCAGGGTTGGCTGGCAGGCGGGTCTTGGTCGACTGCAGGCCTGTGATCATAACATCATGGCTAATGGCAAACCGGTTCAGGCCGAATTGCCCATCGCTGACCTGTCAGCCAATCACTTGTCAGCGAGTCAATGGCCAGCGCAAGCTCTTGCCCGATAGGCATGTGATCATGCCCGTTTCCTATCGTCATATTATCTATATCCATTTTCCCTATCTGGCCGCATCGCGGATCCAGAGAGCATCTGGGCAAAGGGAATCTGGACAAAGGGAATCTGGAGCTGATCTGCCGCTTGTTATAATCCGGAAAGTCAACGGCGCTGATATTATTCTGGCGGGTTGTACCAAAGCGGCAGCGCATGGTCTTGCCGCTGGTATGCGGCTTGCCGATGCCCGCGCCTTATGCCCACAACTCAGAACCGAAGCATATGACCCGCTAGCCGACCATGCCGATCTTCATCATCTGGCTTTATGGGCGCGCCGTTATAGCCCGCTTACCGCGGTTGATGATCAGCATTGCGGAATCTGGATTGATATTGCTGGTGCCGAACATCTGTTTGGCGGGGTGCGTTCGCTATTAGCCGATTGCGCCAAACGCCTTCATCGAAGTCACTTTCGGGCGGTGCTGGCGGCGGCACCAAATTGCGGCGCGGCGTGGGCTTTGGCGCATTATGGAAAGCCGTCAGAGCGGTTAATGACCGCACCGAAACCGGCAGATGGACAGCCGGACACGGTAAGATATATTTTCAGCCGCGCCCGATTGCGACGCCATCTGGCAGCATTGCCGCTTGCTGCATTGCGAATCGATACGGCAATCGCCGATCATATGCGGCGCGCAGGCTTGCGGGCGATTGGGGATATTATTGGATTGGCGCGTGCGCCATTGGCCGCGCGTTTTGGTCAGGATGTGCTTCTTCGGCTTGATCAGGCGCTTGGCGATCAGGATGAAAGCTTTACAGCTGTTAGCCCGCCAAAACCGCTTTATATATGCCGTCAATTTGCGGAACCCATTGGCGCAGCTGATGATATCAAGGCGATGATTCGCCAATTGGCAAGTGAAACAGCCACTTTGCTTCAACAGGCCAGATTGGCAACACGCCGTTTGCGGCTTGGCTGGCAATTGGTTGATGGGCTGGTTTTTGCACATGATGTGCATCTTTCGCGGCCAAGCCGTGATGTGACTTTATTTCACCGCTTGCTGGCCAATGCCAGCGACAAGATCAACCCTGAATTTGGTCTTGAAATGGGCTGGATGGAATCGCTTGATTGCAGCCCCCTTGCGCCACTTGATGCGGCTTTGCCGCATATGATGTTGCAGCGCCATGATGGGGTTGCAGGCGAATCCTATGCCAGCCTTGTTGACCGGTTGGTGGCACGTCTTGGCTATGGTGCCGTGGTCAGATTGGCACCGCAAGCCTGCTGGCAACCCGAAGCGGCGCAATCGTTTGAATTGCCTGATCCAAGCCAGATTTTCACCAAAACGGACGAAAAATCAGGTTGGCTTGGTGATCCGGCATCAGGCACTGCGCCACCACGCCCCATTCGCCTTTTGGCCTATCCGCACCCTGTTGATGTTGTCGCGCTTCTTCCCGATCACCCGCCAGCGCAATTTATCTGGCGGCGGCGAATTCATAAAATCATTCATGCCACAGGGCCAGAACGGATTGCCCCTGCATGGTGGCAGGCACCCGCTGGCAGTCGCACCCGCGATTATTTTCGGTTACGCGATGATCAGGGGGCAGGGTTCTGGCTATATCGTGAAGGTTTGCCAGAACGTCACGAAACCCCATCTTGGTTTTTGCATGGGTTTTTCGCCTGATGGCCCTATTGCGTAAACAAGGCCAAGCCGCATCACATGCGTT
The DNA here is from genome assembly GCA_016778825.1 of Candidatus Puniceispirillum sp. GTDB lineage: Bacteria > Pseudomonadota > Alphaproteobacteria > Puniceispirillales > Puniceispirillaceae > UBA3439. The sequence continues at coordinate 2,303 of JADHOU010000036.1, forward strand.
GCTTGGCTGTTATAGTAATTTTACCTTTTTAAAGGGCGCATCGCATCCTGATGAAATGGTGGCACAGGCGGCCGCGCTTGGGTGGGCGGCGGTTGGCATTGCCGATGTGAATTCGCTGGCCGGTATTGTGCGGGCGCATGTGGCGGCGCGTGATCACCAGATCAGGCTTGTTGTTGGTGCCAGATTACGCCCTGCCGATGGTCCTGATATTATTGTTCATCCGTGTGACCGCGTTGGTTATGAAGCTTTATCAATGCTGCTAAGCGAGGCCAATATGCGAGGCAGCAAAGCCGCGCCAATTCTCTATCTTGCCGATCTTGCCCGCCTGCCAGCAAGCACCGCATTGCTGGTCATGCCGCCGCGTCATCCAGATGCGTATTACCAAACGCATTTGCAGACCATTCGCCAGATTGCCAAAGGGCAATTATTTGCAGGGATTTGCCTATATCGTGATGGGGCTGATGAGGCACGATGCCAGATGTTAGCGGCAGCGGCAGCGGCGCTGGGGCTGCGGGTGGCGGCAGCGGCAGATGCGCTTTATCACATTCCTGATCGCCGCCCGCTTGCCGATGTTCTGGCGTGCATCCGTGAAAAGCAACAGCTTGATGATGCTGGCTATCTTATTTCGCGCAATGCCGAACGCCATTTGATTGATTGTGCCGAGGCTGAACGGCGTTGGCGGCATGTGCCAGATGCGCTTGATGGGGCAAAAGCGCTTGCAGATTTATGCCATTTTTCAATGGATGATTTGTCTTATGAATATCCTGACGAGCTAAAGCCAAGTGGACGAACCGCCATGCAGGAACTGGCCTTCCAGACATGGCGCGGCGCTGAAAAACGCTATCCTGATGCGATCCCTGATAAGGTAAGTGCCTATCTGAAACATGAATTGATCTTGATCGAGCGTTTGAATATTGCGCCTTATTTTCTGACCGTCTTTGATATTGTTCGCTTTGCGCGGGGGCGCGGTATTTTATGTCAGGGGCGCGGTTCGGCGGCGAATTCGGCGGTTTGCTATTGTTTGGGCATTACCGCGGTTGATCCTGAACGATCGCAACCCTTATTTGAACGTTTTGTCAGCGAGGCGCGTGGTGAGCCGCCAGATATTGATGTCGATTTCGAACATGAACGCCGCGAAGAAGTGATCCAGCATATCTATGCAAAATATGGCCGGAATCGTGCTGGCCTTACCGCCAGTGTGATTACCTATCGTCGCCGCAGCGCATTTCGCGAAGTGGCAAAGGTGTTTGGCCTTAGCCGTGATGTTCAGGCGGCCTTGGCTGGCGAGGTATGGGGGCGTGAAAAAACCGGCCTTGATGCTGCGGCGCTGGCCGCGGCGGGACTGGATGCCAATGACCGGCGACTGCGGTTGGCTTTACAATTAGTGGCCGATATCAGCCGGTTTCCACGGCATTTGTCACAACATGTTGGCGGGTTTGTGATCACCCGTGGGCGGCTTGATCATCTATGTCCGATCAGCCCTGCCGCGATGGCTGGCCGTACCGTGATCGAATGGGATAAGGATGATCTTGATGCGCTTGGCTTGTTAAAAGTCGATGTGCTTGCGCTTGGCATGCTAAGCTGTATCAGGCGCAGTTTTGATTTGCTTCGTACGCATTATAACCGGCATTTAACGCTAGCATCATTGCCGCCTGAAGATATGAAAACCTATGACATGCTATGTCGGGGTCAATCGGTTGGGGTTTTTCAGGTTGAATCGCGGGCGCAGATGGCAATGTTGCCGCGCCTGCAACCGCGCTGTTTTCACGATCTTGTTGTGCAGGTAGCGATTGTCCGCCCGGGCCCTATTCAAGGCGATATGGTTCATCCTTATTTGCGGCGGCGTGCTGGTTTGGAAAAGGTGGATTATCCGTCAGATGCGTTGCGTGATGTTCTTGAACGCACGCTTGGTGTGCCGCTATTTCAAGAACAGGCAATGCAGATTGCCATTGTTGGGGCGGGGTTTTCAGGCGCTGAGGCCGACCAGCTGCGCCGAACGATGGCGACGTTCAAAAAACAGGGAAACATAAGCCATTTCCGAAATAAAATGATCAATGGCATGATCGAGCGCGGCTATGATGAAGCGTTTGCCATTCGCTGTTTTCGCCAGATCGAAGGCTTTGGCATGTATGGCTTTCCTGAATCACATGCGGCAAGCTTTGCGCTTTTGGTCTATGTGTCGGCATGGCTGAAATGCCATTATCCAGATGTGTTTATCTGTGCCTTGCTGAATGCCCAGCCGATGGGGTTTTATGCACCATCGCAATTAATTGCCGAAGCCAAGCAAAACAATATTACCATCCGACCCGTTGATGTGAATTTTTCAGGCTGGGATCACCGTCTTGAAAGCGACCCTGACAATCGAAAGGGTCATCATGCGTTACGGTTGGGCTTGCGACTTGTCAAAGGGCTGGCGCGCGGTGAAGGTGAACGGATTGCCGCCAGCCAAATAGCTGCCAGCCAAATAACCAATGGCGGAAAACAGGCTGGGTTAAGCTTTTCCAGCCTTGATGATGTCATGCGAAAAGCCGATGTATCGGCAAAATCATTACAGGCCATTGCCGATGCGGATGGTTTTGCCAGCCTTGCAATTGAACGGCGACAGGCATTATGGGCAGCACGCGGGCTGGCACGTCACCGGCTGCATGATATGCCATTATTTGCCCATGCTGGCCGCCGGCATGAACGGCTTGCGGGGAATGAACCGGTGATTGAATTGCCGCAAGCCGAACTTGGTGAAAATGTGGCCGAAGATTACCGCAACCTTGGCCTGTCATTAAAAGCGCACCCCCTCGATTTACTGGCAAAGCCGCTTGGTCTGGCTGGGTGGCAGCTTTGCAGCCATGTCCAAAATGCACCTGACGGGAAACGACTTCGCATCGCTGGTCTGGTGACGATGCGTCAACGGCCCGGCACCGCCAGCGGTACAGTTTTCATAACGCTTGAAGATGGGCAGGGCACGGCGAATGTGATTATCTGGCCAAAATTAACCGAAACCTATCGCGAGGCATTGTTGCGGGCGCAGGTTTTAGGGCTGGTTGGCCGCGTCCAACGCCAGCAGGCGGTGATTCATATCATTGCCGAATCTCTATTTAACCTGAACGGGTTTTTGCGTCATATCGATGCCAGCAGCGGCAGCAAAAATGCCGTTCGGATGAAAAGCAGAGATTTTCATTAAAGATTAATTTTGAACATGATGACGCAAATAATGATTGTGGGAGGAATCTATGGCTCATTTCAAAGATATCGTCATCACCAAAGATAAAATTTATCAAGGCGGGTGACATTGCAGGGGGGACCGGTTTTGCCTAACCAGCCCATTGCGTCAGGCGTTGATTTGCCATTGCCGTGATTGTTTCCAGATTGCCGGCCTTAGCTGGGGTTCGACCTCGGTTCCGGATGCCAGCTTTGAGCTAACGGCCCAGCAAACGCTTGGCTGGTATGACAGTTCGGCCTGGGCCAAACGCGGATTTTGCCGAAATTGCGGTGCTTCGTTATTTTATCGCCTAAATGGCATCGCCCGAACATCAGTTGCCATTGGCATGCTTGATGATGCCAATGATATGGTGATTTCTGGCCAGATTTTCGCCAATAGCCACCCACATTGGGATCGGCTGCGTCCTTATGATTTGCCGCATCTTGATGATCAGTTTTGGGGTAAAAAATCTTAAAGCCTTTTAGCCGCGTGATGTTGGCGACACGGCAATGGCAATGCAGGGCCGTCCAGCGGCAAATAGCGCCGCGCAGGCTGCCCGCGCCTGATCTTCTTCAAGATCATTAAATCGAACACGCCATAATGGAATCGCGCCACGCGTGACAAGATGCAAATTTGCCGGTGTCATGCCAAGCACATCATCGGCCGCACGCCGTGCCACAATCGCCGCGCGATGCGCATTGACACGTTGGGCAAAATTACCAATTTGCACGCTCCAGCTTGGGTTCTCATCACTGGCAGGGTCGGCAGCGCTTGCGATATCAAGCTGGATAAATTCGGTCTTTTTTGGCGCTGTGGCTGGCCGGATCTTGGTTTTATTGACTGGCAGGCTTTCGGGCAATTTGTCGCCGCGTTCGGGTGGTGCCACTGGCAAGGTTGTCGGCATGGCAAGCACGGCACGCCGAACCGCGATGGTTTTAACGCGTTTGAACTGATTATCTAGAATTTGCATCATATGGCGGTCGCGGCTGCGCGATGTTTTCCCGCCAAACACAACGCCAATCAGCCGAACACCATTGCGTTCTACCGTGGCAACAAGATTGAATCCCGATGCATTAATATAGCCTGTTTTGATGCCATCTGTGCCGCTATATTTTGCCAACAGATTGTTATGATTGCCATATTTCCGGCCTTTCCAGTTAAAGCTTTGGGTGCTGAAATACCTATAAAATTGTGGAAAATCGCGCCGCATAGCAACCGCCAGAACGGCCATATCACGCGCTGTCGATTTCTGCCGACGGTTTGGCAGGCCTGAGGCGTTCTTGAAAACCGTATGCCGCATGCCCAGAGCCTTGGCCTTGCGGGTCATGCGTTTGGCAAATTTGCGTTCCGTGCCAGACAGTTTTTCAGCAATTGCTGTTGCCACATCATTGGCCGATTTTGTCACCAACGCGTAAATGGCCTGTTCGGCGCTGATTGATTGACCCGGTTTTAAATATAATTTGGATGGCGAACGACCAGCGGCTGTTTTGGAAACCGGAATCCGGCTTTTCAGCGTCATACGTCCCGCTTCGATATCTTCAAACAAAAGATAAAGCGTCATGATTTTGGTCAAGGATGCCGGATAGCGCAGATTATCGGCATTGCGCGAAAACAGCACTTTACCAGTGGCTTCTTCAATGACGATTGACGCATATTTACTGGCTTTAGCCTGCGTCGCCAACAGACCAAACCCAACCATAAAGATAATCATCATTGTTAAAAGAGATTTACCGAGGCGGAAAAACCCAAGCCGTGACAAAGCCAAAAGGCTGGATTTTATCAAAAATAGACATTCGTCACCACGGCGATTGAGTGACCGGAAGGAAGGATGCTGCTTGCTCAGTAGCGTCTTGGCTACATTTGATCGTGCCATTAAGGCCTGTCCTGTTCCGAAATTATAACTACCATCTAACACTGCGCAGCAAAGCATAACGCAATTAGGATTCTATTCAAGAATCTTGCCAAAATTTGGACAATAAACTGCAATATGGTCGCATCATGTATTTGCGAAAGTTTTTTTGCTGCACCCCTTTTCCTTGATGGATGCGATACCAATATCAAAAGGATGCGACGGGCGTTTTGTTTCTGTGCTATACTCAGTGCTCTGGACGGGTGATTGAATTACGAAGGTTTAAAAGAGAATTTATGGCGAATGAAGACGATAAAAACGGTAATGGTCAGTTAATCCTCGACAGCCGTACCAAAACGAAAAAGCCATCAATGTATAAAGTCATTATGCTTAATGACGACTATACCCCGATGGAGTTTGTCGTGCATGTCTTGCAAAAATTTTTCGGTCGTTCAGCAGATGAAGCCACCCAGATTATGCTGAATGTGCATCAGCGCGGTGTTGGCGTTTGCGGTGTCTATAGTTTTGAAATCGCCGAAAGCAAAGCGCAAAAAACCATTGATTATGCGCGGAAGAATGATCATCCGCTGCAATTACAACTGGAAAAGGAATAGGCACAATGCTGTCACGCGAACTCGAAGAAACATTACGCCGCGCCATGTCGAATGCGGCATCATGTTCGCATGAATTTGCCACTTTAGAACATTTGCTGTTGGCGCTAACCGAAGATAGTGACGCACTTGAAGTCTTGCATGCCTGTAATGTTGATATTGATGAGCTGGTCAAAAAGCTGGCTGAATTCATCAAAATTGAGCTTGCATCAATTGTTGATCCCGAAGGCAATGTTGATGTGCAGCCAACGGCAAGTTTCCAGCGCGTGATCCAGCGCGCCATCATCCATACACAATCATCAGGGCGTGAAGTGGCCACCGGCGCCAATGTTCTAGTATCGATTTTTTCCGAGCGCGAAAGCCATGCTGTCTGGTTTCTGAAATCATTGAATATGACACGGCTTGATGCGGTATCCTTTATCAGCCATGGCGCCGACAGCAGTGTCGCCAAAAGCCAAAATGAAGATCAGGCTCGTGAAACCATTGGCGAGGATGGCAAAGACCCACTTAGTCAGTTTGCTGTCAATTTGATCGCCAAGGCTGCGGCTGGCAGGATTGATCCATTGATTGGCCGCAGCCGTGAATTAGACCGCACGATCCAGGTTTTATGCCGTCGCACGAAAAACAATCCGCTTTATGTTGGTGATCCGGGTGTTGGCAAAACCGCCATCGCCGAAGGGCTTGCCTTACGAATTTATGAAGGCAATGTTCCCGACGTTCTGGCAACGGCGGTGATTTTTTCGCTTGATATGGGGCAATTGCTTGCTGGCACCCGCTATCGTGGTGATTTTGAAGAACGGTTGAAAGCCGTGATGAAAGCGGTGGCAGATGATGAAAATGCCATTCTGTTCATTGATGAAATCCATACGGTGATTGGCGCCGGGGCAACCTCTGGCGGTGCGATGGATGCGTCAAATCTGCTAAAGCCTGCGTTGCAGGAAGGCACGCTTCGCTGTATCGGGTCGACAACCTATAAAGAATATCGCGGCCATTTTGAAAAGGATCGCGCACTGGTGCGCCGGTTCCAGAAAATTGACGTTGCCGAGCCGACCATCCCCGATACGATCAAAATTCTGAACGGTCTAAAAAGCCGGTATGAAGATCATCATAAGGTGCGTTTTACCGGTGCTGCCTTGAAAACCGCGGTTGATCTGTCTGCCCGCTATATCAATGATCGCAAATTGCCCGATAAAGCGATTGATGTGATTGACGAAGCTGCGGCGGCACAAAATCTGCTGCCGCCATCACGCCGCCGCCAAACGATTGGCCAAAAAGAAATCGAGGCTACGGTGGCAACAATGGCGCGCATTCCATCAAAGCATGTTAGTCGTGATGACAAGGCCGTGCTGGCATCACTTGAAACCGATCTGAAACGTATGGTGTTTGGCCAAGATCCGGCCATTACCGCTTTGGCATCAGCGATTAAATTATCGCGTGCTGGCCTTCGTGATGCCGAAAAGCCGGTTGGCAATTATCTGTTTTCTGGCCCAACAGGCGTTGGTAAAACCGAGGTCGCGCGCCAGCTTGCCGAAACGCTCGGCATCAAGCTGATGCGGTTTGATATGTCCGAATATATGGAACGCCATACGGTATCGCGCCTGATTGGTGCGCCTCCAGGCTATGTCGGGTTTGATCAAGGTGGACTGTTGACCGATGCGGTTGACCAGACGCCGCATGCGGTTCTGCTTCTTGACGAGATTGAAAAAGCGCATCCTGATTTGTTCAATATTTTGCTGCAGGTCATGGATCATGGCAAATTGACCGACAATAATGGCAAAATTGTTGATTTCAGAAATGTCGTTTTGATTATGACAACAAATGCCGGAGCGCAGGAATTGTCAAAGTCGGCGATTGGATTTAACCGTACGCATAATGAAGGCGCCGATATCGAAGCCATCGAAAAAATATTTTCGCCTGAATTCCGTAACCGGCTTGATGCGATTATTCCGTTTGCGCCGCTTGGCAAAGATGTCATCCGGTTGGTTGTTGATAAATTTATCATGCAGCTTGATGCCCAGCTTGCCGATCGTAATGTCGAAATCGAATTGAG
>JADHOU010000037.1 GCA_016778825.1 Candidatus Puniceispirillum sp.
GCCAATAATAGCCATTGGCAAAAACATTGGTTGGCAAGGATGGGTCTATTTGCCGGCACCTATCTTGCTTTTTGGAATTTTTTTAACCTTCCCAGACGCGCCAAACGTAATGTCGCGCATCACTATGATCTGAAGGATAGCTTATTTGACCAATTCCTTGACCCGCGTCGTCAATATTCTTGCGGCTATTTCCATTCGGCAAGTGACACGCTTGCCGATGCACAAATCACCAAGCTGGCGCGCCTTGGGGCAAAGCTATGTTTACAGCCGAATCAGACGGTTCTTGATATTGGCTGTGGATGGGGCGGGCTTGCCAATGCGTTGTGGGAAATGCAGCCGGATATTTCGGTAACCGGCATCACCTTGTCGGAAAATCAACATGCCTATGCCACGCAAAAGGCAGAACAGGATCAACGACAACAGCATCTGACCTTTCATCTATGCGATTACCGGCATCAGCGCGGCAGTTTCGACCGAATTGTTTCGGCCGGAATGCTTGAACATGTCGGCATACGCCATTTTGACAGCTATTTTGCCAGTATCGCGCGGCTATTGGCGCCAAATGGGGTGGCGCTGATCCATTCGATCGGGGTTCATCATAACGCCCAACGCTGTAACCGCTGGCTGAATAAATATATTTTCCCGGGGGGCTATCTTCCCTCGCTTGAACAGATGACGGGTGCGGCGGGGCGCCAAGGGCTGAAGATTCTCGATATGGAAATCATGCGTGGCCATTATGCTGAAACGCTAAAACAATGGCGGCAGGCCTTTCGCCAGAATATTGCAAAGGTTCGTCAGGATTATGATGAGCGCTTTATCCGCATGTGGGAATTTTATCTTATTGGCTGCGAATATTTCTTTCGCTGCCAGGATGGGATGGTATTTCAAATGCAATTGGCTCATGATCACAATGCCGCGCCGCTAACCCGGCGTTACATCAGCCAAACCGAAGATCAGTATCGGAAAAAATTGTGTCCCAAAATCAATTCTGGAAAACAATCGCGCTTGATCAGCTAGACAACGATCAATGGGAGTCGCTATGCGATGGCTGCGGGAAATGCTGTGTTTTGAAACTTGAAGATGTCGATACAGGTGACGTTCACTATACTGATGTTGCGTGTAAATTGCTTGATTGCGAAAATGCGCGATGCACCAATTATGCAGCGCGCAAAACGCATGTTCCCGATTGTGTTTTACTGACCCCTGACAATCTTGGCATTTTGAACTGGATGCCGCACAGCTGTGCCTATCGGCTGATTTATGAGAAAAAAGACCTTCCAGACTGGCATCCGCTGATCACCGGCGATGCCAATAGCACAATGCTGGCTGGTCAGTCGGTTGCCAATCATGTGGTGCCAGAAAACAGTGTTGACGAAGATGATTTACCTGACCATATAACAAATTGGTAAACAAAAAACAGGGAAGATTCGATGAGCCGAACAATGTGGATTCTTGTGGCATTGATCGCCGCTTTATCAATTGCGCATATATGGCGCGATTCACAGGGCATGCCTGCACCAAGCTATACCTTATGCAAGGAATCGCTTCTGACACAGATTTTTACAGGGTCTTGCACATTGCGGTTTAAAGGCGAAACAACAGCCTCTTAATCCGCCCCACGGGGAGCATAATGTCTTGTCCAATCCGAACAAAGATGTCTATAAACTCGGTTCGTGATTTTAAGGAGATGGCACCATGTATTTTCGCCCCGGATTGCATAAGGACGCCGGTCTGGCATTCAGCCCAATTAAAGCCATTGTTTCACCGCGGCCGATTGGCTGGATTTCCAGCTGTGGTAAAGATGGCAGTATCAATCTAGCACCGTACAGCTATTTCAATGCGATCTCGGAACTGCCACCAATGGTTATGTTCAGCAGCGCGCCATCGGGCAATGCACAGCATAAAGATTCGCTTCGCAATGTTATCGAAACCGAAGAATTTGTTGTTAATGTTGTCAGCGCCGCGCTTGGTGATGCGATGAATATCACGTCAGCAGATTTGGCCTATGGACAAAATGAATTTACTGCCGCTGGCCTTGAAATGGCTGATTGCAACACGGTCAAGGTTCCGCGTGTTGCCGCTGCACCAGCCGCTCTTGAATGTAAATTATGGAAAGTGATTGATTTACCAAAACCTAAGACTAGTGGTGCTGAGAGTGGCGGTGCTGGGGTTATGGTTATTGGCATAATTACCGGCATTCATATTGCCGATGAAACTGTCAAAGACGGCAAGATAGATGTCACAAGCTATCAACCATTGGCACGACTTGGCTATATGGATTATGCCCGGATCGATGATGTTTTTGCAATGCCACGCCCTGCGGTAAAATAACAATAGCAAAGCCAGTATATTAACAGTCTAGCGTAGCGTACAGCTTTCGACAATCACCGTGACATAGCCAAGAATTTTGGCGTTTTCGAATTGTAATTTCAAAATCCAGTCTTCGGCGGGAATGATCGCATTTAAGGGCAAGTTGCCAGTGATGGTTTTCTGGCCACCAAGGAAAACATGCCGAACGCTTACCGGCATTGCCGGATCAAACCATGGCGTGTCGCGTTGCGCCTGTTTACCAGCGCTACCTTCGACAAATAAATTCAGCCCACCACCAAACAGGCTTAGCTTTGATTCCGGACCTGCATAAAGCGGTGTGGCGACAGCAATGTCATTGCGTTCGACTTCTCGGCAATTTACCGGACTACCAAGTGCCTGAATTGACGAAATGATCTGTTCGGAGGTGACGCCAGTGACAATTTTCTTGGCGATCACGCGCCGCAAAGCGACATTGTCCTTGCCCGTCACCGATTTTGCCATGCCGGCGGCCTTTGTTTCGGCAAGATCAAGTTGCAGCGATTGTACCTGACTGCTTAAGTCAGTGATGCGAGCATTATTTTCATAAATCACCAGATCAGCTTCGGCCTGCAGGCTGGATTGTTCGGCTTGGCCCCATACCCAGCCAAACCATATTGCACCACCAAACAAGGCAATGCGCACAAACAGAACCAACCAGCCGCGCATTTCACGACGGCGATAGCGTTCTTGTGTCTCAAAAAAATCCATACAGGCAGTCCTTGCCGGAATGATGATGCCCTTGCGGCATCTTCGCTGGTTCTAGATACAACAATGACGCCAAAACGCCAAGCGATGATCCGGCACCGCAACAGGCAACAGTTTTTAATCAGAATTGGCTTGGGTCTTGTCGGCTTGAAACTTTGGCAAAGACTTGTCAAACTGGCTTTGCATTTTGACGCGGCGAGGTTGCCTTTAAAACAGATCAGCATCCCAACCACGCCTTGCTTTCATCACGTTTGGAATATCGCCAGCTAGCACTTTACCAGCAATCACTTTATCATTTGGATCATCTTTCATGCAAAAGCCTGTTTCATCCCGCCCACGCAAAGCAAAGTCGAGCCAGCGCATATCCAAGCCAGTAAAAGATGAAATCGCGGCGCGCGCATGGCAACGGATGCTGAGTGGCCGGCGTCTTGATATTTTGAACCCATCGCCGATGGATATTGAAATTGAAGATATTGCCCACGGGTTGGCACGGGTTAGCCGCTGGAATGGACAAACCCGCGGCAAACACAGCTTTTCAGTTGCCCAACATTGCGTTCTGGTTGAACGGCTTGTTCGCGCTAATGCACCAAAGCTGGATCAAAAATGGTATCTGGTGGCCCTGCTTCATGACGCGCCCGAATATGTTATTGGTGATATGATCACCCCATTCAAAAATGTTCTTGGCGGCATTTACCGTGATATTGAATCCGGCCTTGATCGGGCGGTGAATATTCGCTTTGGCCTGCCGCCCGGCCTGCCTGAAACAGTGCAACGCAGTATCAAACGCGCCGATCGTATGGCCGCATGGCTAGAAGCAACCCAGCTTGCCGGTTTTTCCGAAGCCGAAGCTGCAAAGATTTTTATCAAACCGGCTGGCACACCTGCCAATATCCGGCTTCGCCCGCAATCACCAGATGATGCGGCGGCCAGTTTCCTGCGACGGTTTTCCATCCTCGGTGGTTATAAGAAACAGATGAAGTAGCCTGCGCTATTTGCGCAAGGCCGAAGCGGCGCGTTGTCGCTGTTTCACTTTGCGCGATTTGATCATCGCCTTGGCCTTACCCATCGTCAGACAGTCAGGACAAACACAAACCCCTGCAAGGTCAAACCCACCACGCAAATTTGGTAAATCCATACACCAGCAACGGTCTTTGCCAGCTGGCGCACCGCAATTGAATTCGGTACCACAATGCTCACAAATCAGCTTTTCCATCAAAAACTCCAATCAAGATGGACAGGAAAATAGCATCCACCAATTCAACCTCTAATGCAAGACGGGCAGGCATCGCAAAAAACCGCACGGCAATTCTTTACCCGCAATCATTGGCATCTTTTCTTTCGCTGAAAATCAAGTCACTTTTAAATTGGAAAATGTCTTTTTCTTTACAGTAATCTTTGCCAGAGTAGGGTTTGGTAAGTCAGCATTTCAGCGCTAGGATAATCATGCGTTATTCAATATGGACATTGATCAATCAAGCGTTGACAGGCAACCGGAACTGGACACCAGTTTGGCGCGAGCCCGAGCCCAAAATCCATTATGACATCGTCATTGTTGGCGGCGGTGGGCATGGCTTGGCAACGGCCTTCTATTTGGCCAGCCGCTATGGCATGAAAAATATTGCTGTTCTCGAAAAAGGCTGGATTGGATCAGGCAATATTGGCCGCAATACAACCATTGTCAGGTCAAATTACCTTCTTGATGGTAACGAGCCTTTTTACGAACAATCGCTACAGCTTTGGGAAGGGCTAGAGCAGGATATAAACTATAATGCCATGATGTCGCAGCGTGGTATTATCAATCTCTACCATTCAGATGCCCAGCGCGATTCCTATGTTCGACGTGGCAATGCCATGCGGCTTCATGGCGCTGATGCCGAATTATTGAACCAAGATCAATTGCGTAGCCTCTGCCCCTTTCTTGATTATGAAAATGCCCGCTTTCCGATCATGGGCGGTTTATTGCAAAAACGCGCAGGAACCGCACGACATGATGCGGTGGCATGGGGCTATGCCCGCGCCGCCGATCAACGCGGTGTCGATATCATCCAGAATTGCGATGTGACCGATTTTTTGATCAAGGACGGGGTTTGCACCGGCGTTGAAACAAGCAAAGGCACAATCCGCGCTGGCAAAATCGGCGTTGCGGTTGCCGGATCGACAAGCCGTGTTATGGCAAAGGCTGGCCTGAGACTGCCGATTGAAAGCCATGTTTTACAAGCCTTTGTCACCGAAGGGCTAAAGCCGGTTATTCCGGGCGTGATTACGTTTGGTGCAGGCCATTTCTATATTAGCCAGTCCGATAAGGGCGGCCTTGTTTTTGGCGGTGATATTGATGGCTATAACAGCTATGCCCAGCGCGGCAATTTACCGGTGTTTGAAGATGTATGCGAAGGCGGCATGGCGATTATGCCAATGATTGGCCGCGCTCGCATGCTGCGCAATTGGGGCGGTATTATGGATATGTCGATGGATGGATCACCAATTATCGACAAAACGCCAATCGACCATCTTTATCTAAATGCCGGCTGGTGCTATGGCGGCTTTAAAGCCACCCCTGCTTCAGGCCTGTGTTTTGCGCATCTTCTGGCGCGTGATGAACCACATAAAGTTGCCACCAAACTTCGCCTTGACCGGTTTCGGCGCGGTGCCATGCTTGACGAACGCGGTGCAGGCGCACAGCCGAACCTTCATTAACAAAGAGCCCAAGGACGAACATCAACAACAATGATTATCAACCATCCCCATCTTGGCCCCCGTGATGCCAGCGAATTCACCATTCTTGGTGACGCCAGCCTGATTAACCGGCCTGATTGGCAGGCTGGTGACGCGGACGATGCTTTTTACAATTATCAATATTTACGAGATAACCCGGCTGGACTTCACCGCGAATTATGGTTTCATGAACAGGGCGACCGGTCATGGCTGGTGGTAACGCGCGACACGGTAACACATGCGGTTATTGCGGTGGCGCTGGCAAGCGATGTTGCCAAAGCGGTAAAAGCAAAAACAGCACAAAAAACCGCCACTAAAAAGGTCGCTGCTAAAAAAACCGCCACTAAAAGAACTGCTGCCAAAAAGACACCTGCCAAAAAGACTGCCACCAAGGGGAACGCAACATGAGTACGGCAAGCCTTTCGCAAAAAAATCGGATTACTGGGGGGCTTGTTGATCGCGACCAGCCGCTTGGCTTTCGTTTTGACGGGCAGCATTATACCGGCTTTGCCGGTGATACGTTGGCATCGGCATTACTTGCCAATAATGTGCGGCTTGTCGGGCGCAGTTTCAAATATCACCGGCCACGGGGCATTTTAACCGCTGGATCCGAAGAACCGAACGCGCTGGTGACAATTGGCAATGGCGCTCATCAAGACCCGAATAGCCGCGCAACAACAGCCCAGCTTTTTGACGGGATGAGTGCGAAAAGCCAAACAAAAATGGGGCTCTTGTCGTTTGATCTTATGGCGGTCAATGATTTTCTGTCGCCATTGCTTGGTGCTGGTTTTTACTACAAGACTTTTATGTGGCCTGCCGCATTCTGGGAAAAGATTTATGAACCCATCATAAGAAAGGCCGCCGGTCTTGGCAGTCTTTCCGGCCTTGCCGACCCTGATCAATATGATAAGGGCTATCTGCATTGTGATTTATTGGTCATTGGCAGCGGGCCAAGCGGGTTAATGGCGGCGCTTGCAGCAGCCAAATCAGGCTTACAAATTATTCTGGCTGATGAAGATTTTTGTCTTGGCGGCCGCTTGAATGCCGAACGCCAGGAAATCGACGGCATGGAAAGCGCCACTTTTGCCGAGTCATTTCTGGCGCAGCTTGCAGCGATGGATAATGTTCGCATCATGTCCAAAACAACAATATTTGGTGCTTTTGACCATGGTTGTTATGGCGCGCTGGAACGTGTGAACGAACATAATGCCAATGGTTCCATTCGACAGATTTTTTGGCATATCCGTAGCCAAAGATGCGTTTTGGCCGCAGGCGCAACCGAACGGCCAATTGCCTTTAGCAATAATGACCGGCCGGGTGTCATGCTTGCCGGTGCGGTGCGAACCTATGTTAATCGGTTCGGCGTTGCCCCGGGCAAACGCGTTGCCATTTTCACCAATAATGATGATGGCTGGGCAACCGCGCAGGATTTACACGCTGCCGGCGTTGAAGTTACCGCCATTATTGACAGCCGAACCGATATTGCCAAAACCCCGCCAACAGGCGTACCAACTGTTCTTGGTGGGCAAATCGTCAACACCACCGGACGGCTTGGCCTTCGCAGCGTGACATTGAATAACGGAATACATATTCCAGCCGATTGTCTGGCTGTTTCTGGCGGCTGGTCGCCAACGGTTCATCTGACCTGTCATCAGCGCGGCCGTCCGGTTTGGAATGTTGCAATTGCCGGATTTGTTCCGGGCGGTAATTTGCCTGATGGCATGATCGTAACCGGCGCGGCAAATGGGGTTATGACCCTTGCCAGCTGTTTAAAAAGCGGCCTCAAAGCAGGCCAGCAAGTGGTTCAGGATTTGGGCTTTAAACCCGCGGCAATCAAGCAGCCTCGCGCCGTTGATGAAAGCTTTGCCATCCAGCCATTCTGGCATGTCAAAGGCAGTGATAAAAAGGCCTTTGTTGATTTCCAAAATGATGTTGGGGTTAAAGATATCAAACAATCGCACCGCGAAGGCTTTCGGTCGGTTGAACATCTAAAACGCTACACCACACTTGGCATGGCAACCGATCAGGGCAAAATTGCCAATGTCGCCGGATTGGCCATTCTTGCCGATATTTCCGGCAAAACCATCGCCGAAACCGGAACAACGATTTTTCGTCCACCCTATACGCCAGTGCCAATTGCCGCCTTTGCTGGACGCAGCCGTGGCAAGGATTTCCGTCCTACCCGCCTAACCCCATCGCATAAATGGGCTAACGCTGAGGGTGCTGTGTTTGTTGAAACCGGTGCATGGCTTCGCGCTCAATGGTACCCCAAAACAGGCGAAACTGAATGGCGTCAATCGGTTGACCGCGAAGTTTTAGCAACACGGGCGTCGGTTGGCATTTGCGACGTCACCACGCTTGGCAAGATCGATATTCAGGGTCGTGATGCGGCAGCGTTTCTAAATCATGTCTATGCCAATGGATTCGCCAAACTGCCGATTGGTAAAACCCGTTATGGCCTGATGCTTCGTGAAGATGGCATGGTGATGGATGACGGCACCACCGCACGGCTTGGCGAGACGCATTATGTCATGACCACAACAACGGCAAATGCGGTTGGCGTGTTCAGGCATCTTGAATTCTGCCGCCAATGCCTATGGCCCGAGCTTGATGTTCAATTGATTTCAATCACCGAACAATATGCCCAATATGCGGTTGCTGGCCCCAATGCCCGCCGTCTTTTGGAAAAGCTGCTTGATCCAGGTGAAGATATCTCGAATGAAGCCTTTCCCTTTATGGCTTGCCGCGAGATCAGCATTTGCGGCGGTGTGAAAGCGCGGCTTTTCCGCATTTCCTTTTCGGGCGAACTTGCGTTTGAAATCGCCGTTCCATCCCGCTATGGCGATGCAATGATCCGTGCGCTTATGACGGCTGGTGAAGAATTTGGCGTCGCTCCCTATGGCACCGAGGCGCTTGGCGTTATGCGGATTGAAAAGGGGCATGTTGCTGGCAATGAATTAAACGGCCAGACAACCGCCCGCCAGATGGGGCTTGGCCGAATGGTTTCACAAAGCAAAGATTCGATTGGCCTTGTGCTAAGCCGCCGCCCTGAATTGGTTCGTGATGATGATTATGAATTAATCGGCCTCAAACCAGTCAATTCAGATCAGCCCTTGATTGCCGGTTCGCATTTTATCGGTATTGGTGCTGGCACCGTTGCGGAGAATGACGAAGGCTGGGTAACATCCATTGCCTATTCACCGCATTTAAAAAGCGCAATCGGGCTTGGCTATATCCGGCGCGGCAACAGCCGTCATGGTGATATTGTAAGGGCGGTTAATTTGCTTGGCGGTCAGGATATCAAGGTCGAATTATGCAGCCCGCATTTTATTGATCCAGAAGGAACGCGGCTTCATGGCTAAATCTGCACCTATGTCGAAAACACCGCCAAGCTTGACTGCGCAAAGCCCGCTTGGTGGCTATGAAATGGTCGCCGACGGCACTAGCCTCATTGAAGTCACTGGCCTGTCAATGGTGTCGGTTGCACCACTTGCCGGCAGCCAAGGGGCCTTTCAAACGGCAATGGCCAAATTATTCAAGACTGGCAGCCCAAAACCAAGCGCGACAATGGCACTTGACCGGTCTGGCAAACAAAAATGCATCTTGATGCCAAGCGCGCAGAACCAATGGTTTTTATGTTTTGATGATGATGGCACCAATCCAATTGACGCGGCCAAGGCGTTGCTTGGCAAAAGCCTATCAAAACAGATGGCAATGACTGATCAATCGGACTCATGGGTTGTTCTGGCATTGTCCGGCCCACAAAGCAGAGAGACATTGGCGCGGATTTGCCCGATTGATTGCAGCGCATCAGCCATGCCCATTGGCACCACCGCACGCACAAGCATGGAACATCTTGGTGCGATCATTACCCGCCGCCCCGATGGAGGGGATCACCAGCCTTGTTTCTGGCTGTTATCGGCGCGATCTTCGGCTGCCAGCTTTTTGCACACAATTACCGGATCACCGCCATTTCGTAACTAAATCAAACATCTTGATTTTTTTAAGTAGAAAACCCCGCTTTCCTTTTGCATCATCAGATTAGCTGGGCTATCACCTGAGACAGACCAGTCATGCGGGCGTGATGGAATGGTAGACATAACGGACTTAAAATCCGTGGGCCCTAGGCCGTGGGAGTTCGAGTCTCCCCGCCCGCACCAT
>JADHOU010000038.1 GCA_016778825.1 Candidatus Puniceispirillum sp.
TCACCGGCCCTTGCGGCATGGCGGGGATTTCGTGATGGTCAGCACCTGCGCCAATAAAGGCACCGGCTGGCCCGCGCGTAACCACCAACTCGTCAATCTTGCCAGCTAAGGCAGCAATGGCATCTTGGCTGCTTGATTGATAGAGGCTGGCGACCTCGTCTTCATTCCCAAACAAGATCGAGATATGATCGGCAATAAAGCTGGACAGCGCCGCGCGGTGACGTTCGGCGCACCATGGATCCGAAAGTGATAGCGCCAGCCTGACATCATGCTTTTCAGCAAGGCGCGCCACCTCGGCAAAAATGGCAGGGCCGTTTGGCGCATCAAAAAGATAGCCTTCAAGATAGATTGTTTTTGCCGATGCGGCATCAGCAAGCGCAAGATCGCCAGCTTCAAATTCGATGCTGGCACCAAGAAACGTATTCATTGATCGTGCAGCATCGGGGGTCACAAGAATGATTGATGATGCGGTTGGCGATCCGCTGCTGGCTGGTGGTTGATCAAAACCGACACCGGCTGCCTTGATATCATGCCGAAACGCCGCGCCAAGATCATCATCATGGACGCGGCCAATGAAATTTGCCGATCCGCCAAAGGCCACAACGCCTACCGCCGTATTGGCCGCCGATCCCCCAGAAATCAATTGCGGCGAGCCAATCTTATCAAGTGCGGCGTAAAGCCTTGCTGATCCGGTAGCATCAAGAAGCGTCATCACCCCTTTTTCAATGCCGTTCGCCTGCAAAAAATCATCGTCACATTGCCCAAAAATATCAACAACGGCATTGCCAACCGCCAGCACATCAAGAGATTTTACCCGCATCACCACATCCTCATTCCAAATTCTGCGACGCGACATTAGGCCGGACATGATCGAAGAACAAGGCCAATGGCAATCAAAACCCAAAAGAGTTCGTGCAAAGACCGGCTTTTTCAGCTAGACCCTAGGCCGTCAATATTGCTAACGCGGTGCGAGATATGCGTCACTTACATTTTTATCTGTTTGGATTTGCCGCGCTTGTTGCGGCGTGCCAACCAGTGACGCCAACCACGGTCAATAGCAAAGCGGCCCCCGCGATTACCATCGCCCCTAAAGATCAAACCGACATTGACCTTGTCGTCAGCACCGTCACAAAAGCCGCCGATAACGAGGCTGGCACCGATGCTGGCTTGGGCACCGATAACAGCATCAAAGACACGGAAATCGCCGCCATTCCGGCAACGCCGCCGGTTCAGCCAACGCCGGTTCAGCCAACGCCAGTTCAGCCACCATTTCGTCCCAAAGCGATGATTGGATCAGCATCAATGATTTTGGTTCGCGATCTTGGCATTGCGAATATGATCCGGCAGGAGGGCCCGATTGAAATCTGGCAATATCGTTTTGCCGAATGTGTTGTTGATTTCTTTTTCTATCCTGCAAGCCAAGGGTCATCGCAATTGATCATTAAAGATTGGGATATGCGAAGCGCAGTGATTGGTGGCAGAGTTAATGAAGGCAAATGCCTTGCGGCGATGGATCGGCATCATCAAAAGCTAGTTGCCGGATCTTAAAACGCGATCTTCACCATATCTAATGCGCCAGATCAAATATATGGCCTATAAAGTCTTGGCTTTGAAAAGACATAGATCGACAATCACACAATCGGCACAATCGGGTTTGCGTGCTTTGCAGACATAACGCCCATGAAGAATCATCCAGTGATGCGCGCCTTTTTTCCAGCGGTCAGGCACACGGCGAAGCAGTTCCTTTTCAACCGCATCAGGGGTTTTTCCGGGTGCCATGCCAGTGCGATTGCCAAAGCGAAAGATATGCGTATCAACGGCGATTGTTGGCTCGCCAAAAGCTTCATTCAAAACCACATTTGCCGTTTTCCGGCCAACCCCGGGCAAAGCCTCAAGCGCGGCACGATCCTGCGGCACCTCGCCATCATGCTTATCAAGCAGGATTTGTGATAATTTAAACACATTCTTGGCCTTGGTATTAAACAGGCCAATCGTGCGGATATGGTGACTGATCCCGTCACTGCCAAGCGCCACCATTGCCGCTGGCGTATTGGCGGCAGCAAACAGGCCTTTGGTTGCTTTATTCACCCCAACATCGGTTGCCTGCGCTGAGAGGACAACCGCCACAAGAAGCGTAAAAGGATCGGTGAAATCAAGTTCGGTTTGTGGATCAGGTTGACGTTGCGACAAGCGTTCAAAACAAATATCGATTGCCGCTAGTTTCATTTTTACCGGCATGATCAGCCTTTCAGCACATCCATCATATCGTAAAATCCAGATGAGGCCGTTGCCGCAAACCGCGCGGCGCGAATGGCACCACGGGCAAAAATAGCGCGGTCGGTTGCCCGATGCGAAATTTCCACACGTTCGGCATCGCCATAGAAAATCACCGAATGTTCACCCGCTACATCGCCGCCACGCAGAACAGCAAAACCGATATCGCCCTGTTTGCGCGCACCCGTCTGGCCTTTTCGAACCATATCGGCAACATCATCAAGCGCAACACCACGCCCCTTTGCCGCAGCTTTGCCAAGCGCGAGCGCAGTTCCTGATGGCGCATCAACCTTATGGTGGTGATGCGTTTCCAAAATTTCGATATCCCACCCGTCAGTTAGCTTGGCCGCCACTTCTTCGACAAGCTGGGTCAGCAAAGTGACGCCAACCGATGTATTGGCGCAATAGATAATTCTATTGTCTTTTGCCATTGCTTTCAGCGCCGCTTCTTCTTTGGCACCAAGACCCGTTGTGCCAATCACCATGGCGGTGCCTTTTGCCGCAGCAAGGCTGGCATGATGAAGGCTTGCTGCAGGACTGGTAAAATCAATCACAACATCGGCAACGCCAAATAACGTTTCAGGATCACTGCCAATCATCACCCCATTCGTACCAATTTGCGCCACCTCACCAGCATCACGCCCGATAAAGGGGCTGTCGGGCAAGTCGGTCGCGGCAACAAGTTCAAGATCAGGCGCGGCAGCAATCGCGCGGATCAACATCCCGCCCATGCGCCCCGCGCTTCCCGGAATTGCAATTTTAATCATGATCCTGCCTCGATTCCTGACGGCGACGCCTTATCGGTGGCATCGCGTCTTTGCCTGCTATCGGTTATCTTGCGTGTTGGCGATATTATAGGCGGCTTCACCCGCACGCCGCCAGCATATAAATAGCAGGCATGTTTGGGCAAGCCCTCAAATGGCATCAGTGCCAAAACAGCATCCGATCAAAAGACATGATTGCGGGATTAGCGGCGCAATAATCGGGCAGAATTAGCTATCCGCCCAGATGCGTTTGACACGTTCCAAAAAGCTTGATGATTCAGGGCTGGTATTGCCTGAATTTGAAAAAGCTTCAAGAAGCTCTTTTTGCTTTTTGTTGAGATTGGTTGGTGTTTCCACCTGAACCTCGATGATCTGATCACCCGGATTGCCGCGCCGCAAGGCTGGCATGCCTTTGCCCCGCATGCGGAATT
Source organism: Candidatus Puniceispirillum sp. (assembly GCA_016778825.1). Classification (GTDB taxonomy): domain Bacteria; phylum Pseudomonadota; class Alphaproteobacteria; order Puniceispirillales; family Puniceispirillaceae; genus UBA3439. Next base: position 3,470 of record JADHOU010000038.1, read on the forward strand.
TGCGCCCCGATTGCGTGCCAGCCTCGATCGTTAGCCGCGCCATTTTACCTTCAAGCGTTGGCACATCAATGCTGCCACCAAGCGCGGCAACGGTCATTGGCAATGGGATTCGCGCATGCAGATTGCTACCATCACGGGTAAAGATCGGATGAGGGTCAACATTGACGAAAATATAAAGATCACCTGCCGGCCCACCACGAAGCCCAGCTTCGCCCTTGCCCGAAAGTCTGATCCGGGTTCCAGTATCAACACCGGCCGGAATCGAAACCGCCAATGTTTTGGCACGTTGAACACGGCCTTCACCGCCACAAGTCCGGCACGGGTTCGAAATAACCTGCCCCATGCCCTGACAGGCATGACAGGTGCGTTCAACAGCGAAAAAGCCCTGCTGCGCCCGAACCCGGCCAGCACCACCACATGTTCCACATGTGCTTGGCTTGCTGCCATCAGACGCGCCACTGCCTAAACAGCCATCACATTCAGACGGTACCGTGATTGAAATATCCTGCTGCAATCCGGTAAAGGCATCTTCAAGCGAGATTGACATATCATAGCGAAGATCATTGCCGCCCTGATTGCGCTGCCGCCCGCCACCGCCACCGGAAAATTCGGAAAACATCTGATCGAAAATATCAGAAAAGCCACCGCCACCAAAGCCACCACCGCCACCGCCAGCGGATTGATCAAAAGCGGCATGACCCATACGGTCATAGGCAGCGCGTTTTTGCGGATCTTTTAAAATATCATAGGCTTCGTTGGCTTCGCGAAACCGGTCTTCGGCCGCATTATCCCCCTGATTACGATCAGGGTGATTGGCCATCGCAAGCTTGCGAAATGCAGCCTTTATAGCTTTGTCGTCAGCGTTTTTTTCAACACCCAATACGTCATAGTAATCACGTTTGCTCATGCCTGCCACTTCTGCCGTGAAAATTCAAAAACCGGAGCCAATCAGGGCTCCGGCTTTTTTGTTTTGGCTTATTTGCTTTTCTTTTTGCCGTCATCTGAATCAGCGTCAACCTCTTCAAATTCGGCATCAACAACCGATTCATCATCGCCAGCCTCACCAGCATTGCCATCGGCATCAGCTTCGGCTTGATAAGCAGCCTCGCCCATCTTCATCATCACTTTTGACAATTCGGCTGATTTCGATGAAATCGCTTCCATATCGTTACCATCAAGGGCTTCACGAAGCGCCTCAATTCCAGCCTCGACTTCAGCTTTTGCCTGTGGATCGGCCTTATCGCCCAAATCATCAATGGCTTTTTCGGCACCATGAACCAAGGCTTCACCCTGATTGCGGGTTTCAACTTCAGCACGGCGTTCTTTATCAGATTCGGCATTGGCCTCGGCTTCGGCAACCATCCGTTCGATTTCGCCATCGTCCAATCCCCCCGATGCCTGAATCCGAATTTCCTGTTCTTTGCCAGTGGCCTTGTCTTTGGCACTGACCTTTACAATGCCGTTGGCATCAATATCAAACGTCACCTCAATCTGCGGCACGCCGCGCGGGGCTGGTGAAATGCCTTCAAGATTGAACTGGCCAAGTGCTTTATTATCAGCAGCCATTTCGCGCTCACCCTGACAAACCGAAATGGTCACCGCCGATTGATTGTCATCAGCGGTTGAAAAGACCTGGCTTTTCTTTGTTGGGATGGTTGTATTGCGATCGATCAAGCGGGTAAATACGCCGCCAAGCGTTTCGATGCCAAGTGACAAAGGCGTGACATCAAGCAACAGCACATCTTTTACATCACCTGTCAAAACACCGGCCTGAATCGCCGCACCAGAGGCAACAACTTCATCCGGGTTGACGCCGCGATGCGGCTCGGTTCCAAAGAAGTCTTTAACCTGTTCGATGATTTTCGGCATGCGGGTCATGCCGCCAACAAGAATCACTTCGTCAATTTCTGACGCTTTGATGCCAGCATCTTTCAGCGCCGCTTTACATGGCTCCATCGTGCGGGCAATCAAACCGCTAGCAAGTTGTTCCAGCTTTGCCCGGGTCAATTTGACATTCAAATGTTTTGGGCCGGTCGCATCGGCGGTGATGAATGGCAAATTCACATCAGTTTGGATCGAAGATGACAATTCAATCTTGGCTTTTTCAGCCGCCTCTTTGAGACGCTGCAAAGCCAATTTGTCACCGCGAAGATCAATACCATCACTCGATTTGAATGAGTCAGCCAGAAATTCAATGATGGCATGATCAAAATCTTCACCACCAAGGAAGGTGTCACCATTGGTTGATTTCACCTCGAAAACACCATCGCCAACCTCAAGGATCGACACGTCAAACGTACCACCACCAAGGTCATAAACCGCAACAATGCCTGATTCCTTGCGATCAAGGCCATAAGCAAGCGCTGCAGCTGTTGGCTCATTGATAATCCGCAACACTTCAAGACCGGCAATTTTGCCAGCATCTTTGGTGGCCTGACGCTGAGCGTCATTGAAATAGGCCGGAACCGTGATCACCGCTTGTGTGACGGTCTCGCCAAGATAGGCCTCAGCATCTTCTTTCAGCTTGCGAAGCACAAAGCTGGAAATCTGGCTTGGTGAATATTCTTCACCCTCGACCTTTACCCATGCATCACCATTTTTGGCACCAACAAGTTCAAACGGTACCAGATCGGCAAATGCCTTTGTGGATTTATCCTTGAACCGGCGGCCAATCAAACGTTTGATCGCAAAAAGTGTGTTTTCCGCGTTTGTAACACCTTGGCGTTTTGCGGCCTGACCAACCAGACGCTCACCATTTGCGAAGGCCACCATTGATGGTGTGGTCCGCGCGCCTTCGGCGTTTTCAATCACCCGTGGCTCAGATCCGTCCATAACGGCAACACAGGAATTTGTCGTTCCCAAATCAATACCAATAACTTTTGCCATATCTAAAGCTCCTTTCCCTGACCACTCACTGTCTTACCTTTTGGGGTGAAGTTGATTGAGTAGCCCTTTAAGACATTCCGTTCCCGTAAGGCGGGGCGTAACCGGCCTTTGGCTAACCGATTTTGTCACTGCTGTTCAACTATCTATCGTCCATATAGGATTTATTATTTCGGTTACAAGAGGGGGATCATCAAACAGCAAACACTGTCAAAAAGGATCCTTGCCGCGATTGCAGCTAATCCCTATCCACCCCCATTTATTCGTCTTTAGTTTCGTCTTTCTTCACCAAAAACATGCGTTAATTCTGGGTCTTATTTTATATCTATTCGTCGGTTTTTGTTTGATCATGGCCGGTTGTACCCGCCGCATCGCCTGTTTTTGAAACCCCAACCATGGCTGGGCGTAACAGTCGGTCATGAAGAACATAGCCATGCTGGACAACCTCAAGAACCATGCCGCTTGGCTGGTCATTGGTTGGCACTTCAAACATTGCCTGATGCAAATTATAGTCAAATTTCTCGCCAAGTGGCTCAACGCGCTTAATGCCATGTTTTTCGATAACTGATTGCAGCTCAGTCCAGCTAAGCTGGATACCAGTAATCAGCGATTTCACAGTTTCATCAACCTGATCAAGATTTTCTGGCGCTGATTCGACAACACGTGCCAGATTATCAATGGCGCCAACAAGGTCACGCGCAAATGGTGTATGGCCATATTTCCGAACATTAGCGGCTTCGCGCTCGCTTCGGCGGCGCATATTTTCCGTATCGGCCAAAGCCCGCAATAGCTGGTCTTTCAATTGGTCACGTTCAGCAATCATGGCTGTTAACGGGCCCTGCGCTTCAGCCTCACCCTTGGTTTCGGCACCAGCGGCGGCAAGCACGCCATTCAGAATATCATCCATAGCGCCATCAGTGGCAGCCTTGTCTGATCCGGCCTGATCCTGCGCACTCGTTTCGGTGGTCTGGCCATCGGTGGTCTGGCCATCGGCGGTCTGGTTTTCAGCGGTCTGGTTTTCAGCCGGTTCATCATTGGTGGTTTTTTGATCAGTCATTCTCGTTTCCTTTTCGCTTCCAATCACGGAACGCCAGCCTTATCTAGTGATCATTGGCGATTTCGCCAAGAGCAAAACATCAAAAATATGTCTTTTTGCCTTGATCCGATATTGGATCACGTCAGCGACATAGATACCGATAACGACAATTGATGGATCCTGACAAAACATTGTTTCTTTTGCTGACTTATGAGACATTAAAATCTGTCATCAGGATCACGCCAGCATGATCATCGGGCATGAAACCAAGATGGAAACAACTTTGCCTAATAATGGTTGGACATGCCTGCTATGCAAAATGCGCAAATCTGGAAATCAATTGAAGCGCTGTGCGACGAAGCCGAAGCCGTTATCAAAGATGGCACGCCAATGATGGCGGTGATCAAATCAACCGCCCCACCAGCAATGGCACGCGAACAAGAATCTGATCAGACAGCTGATGCCCAAACTGAAAAACCGGCTTTGACGGGTTTGCCAAGTCAGGCACCACCACCGGCAGTCAATATTGTTGCTAAGACCGAGCCGTCGGAAAATGTTGATGATGTATCGCTTTCCAACGCCACAATGGCCGAAATTGCCGCCGCGATTGATCGGGCGGGCAAAGCCCCAAAAACCCAGATTATCGAACAACAGCCACAAATCATGTCGGATCAGCTTCGCCATGATTTGCTGACCGAAGTTGGCAGTGCTGTCCGCAATGTTTTAGCAAATGAATTACCGCATATGGTTCGCCATGCCGTTTCTGAATCGCTTTATGAATTGCTAACAACGCCGCCGCCAAAAAATACCACAAAAGCGGACTCGCCGCAGAACCAAGCCATCGAAGCCAAACCGGCCAACCAAAAAGCATCGTCCAAAAAAGCCGCAATCAAGAAAACGGCAGCCACCAAAAAGACCATGGCGAAAAAAACAGTGGCCAGAAAAGCCTCACGCAAAGCCACAAGCCGGACATAACCACCCTATCAGCACGTCCCCCTCTTGCGTTTGCAAGCACAACATGATGATGCATTGTCATGACATCAGTTTCGATATCACCTCAGCTCAAAAACAATTATGTTTGGCGGTTTTCGCCCTCGCGCTAACGTTTTATTAGCCATATCAAACTATGCTGTCACGAAACGGATATTTCATCCTCGCGACCATGATGGAGATCACACGTATGAACCAGACCTGCCCGCATTGTCAGGCGATCGATATTTTGACGCCATTCAAAGCTGGGCATAAGATCGTTACCGACCCAAAACGCGGTCAATCGCCTTGCTTGTATAATCAACCATCGGGATAATCCGCGCATAATTCATATGGCGCGGGCCAAGAACGCCAATCGCCCCAATGATCGATCGGTCATTATTTTGATAAGGCGCAATCACTAATGAACAGCCGGTGCTGGCAAAAAGATTGTTTTCAGCGCCAATAAAAATTTTCACCCCATCGCCATCGCGTGTTGCATTTAAAAGCCGAAGCGCATTTTCGCGCGCATCCAATGCATCAAAAAGTCCACGAATTTCGGCAAGGCCTTCAGCCGCCTGAATATCATCAAGAAGATTAGCCTGCCCACGCAAAATAAGCGCCGCATCATCTCCGCCAATACCGTCTGACCAGATGCCAAGCCCCTGTTCGACAAGAACTGTGGTCAGCTCGTCAAGTTCGGCCTTATGTTGGGCAATTTCATTTCGGATCAGGCTTGCCGCATGAATCATGCTGTTATTTTTCAATTTGGCATTCATATAATTCGCCGCGCGCGTCATCGCTGACGCTGGAACGCCGGCGGGTAAATCAATCAACCGGTTTTCAACCTGCCCGTCCGACCGCACCAAAACCGCCAAGGCGCGATCAACGCCGATTGGGACAAATTCAAAATGCTGTAATTCGGCTTCGCTGCTTGGCGACAAAACCAGACTGGCGCAATTCGACAGCCCTGACAGGGTTTTGCTGGTTTTATCAAGAAGCTGGTTAAGGCTGATCCCACGCGCCGCACATTCGCTGTCAATCGACTGGCGCTGCTCTGCCGGAATATCGCGGTTAAATTCCATCAGCCCATCAACAAAAAGCCGAAGGCCGGTTTCGGTTGGCACACGACCAGCCGATGTATGCGGGGCAAATAAAAGCCCTGCATCTTCAAGGTCGCTCATCTTGCTTCGGATTGAGGCGGGCGAAAAGTCAAATTTGCCTGATCGGGCAAGCCGGCTTGACCCAACCGGCAAGCCATCTTCCAAATAGGCCGAGACCAGCTCATGGAAAATTTCCATGCTGCGCGGTTTGAGGTCCTTTATACTGGCATCTGTCATGCAGAAAATTTAGGATAGCCCAAGCCATTTGGTCAATCGAAGAAACAGAGATGCGGCAAATTACCTTATCCCTTTACTTCACTGGCATATCGCTTTAACCAGCTCGAACGCTGCAACAAAGGATATTTATCATGACACGCCCTTCCGGCCGCGCCCTTG
>JADHOU010000039.1 GCA_016778825.1 Candidatus Puniceispirillum sp.
GTTGACATCGAAAGAGTCAAAGGTTTAAGCCTCGTCACTACTACCATTTGCCAATTTTGCGTTATCAACTACTTAACATGCTTCACTGGGTGGCTCAGGTTCTTGTGTTTTGGAAATCTGGTGACAAATTTTGTCACAAGGTGTTTTACGAAAGGGCAACCGATATAGCCTCAGAAATAATCGTGCTTCAAACGGGCAAGGCTTTGAGTGGCAAAGCGCCCATGGTGCTCTATATTGGTTATTTAATGGCGAAACGCTTGTTGAGCGACGTTCGTGTATGGAAGATGAAGAATTTAACGCGCTTTTATCAAACACTGAAACAGCTATCGATGATGTTTTAGCCCCATCATCAAACCCCCATCATCATTGCTGGTCAGGCGCGATTGGGGCGGCGTCATTCACCTTGTTCAACCCGCGCAATTTGGCAAAAATTATCGCGCCGCCAAGCGCAATGCCAATCGCCATCACTCCGCCCATCACCACCGCCGTTACCGGCCCGAACAGCGCTGCCGCACTGCCAGCGCGAACATCGCCCATCTCGTTTGATGATGAAATGAAAATCCCATTCACCGCGCTAACCCGTCCGCGAAGATGGTCAGGCGTGGCAATCTGAATAAGACTAAGCCTGATATTCACACTAACCATATCGGCCGCGCCATAAATAAACAGCGCCGCCATGCTGATCCAGAAATTGGTCGACAGCCCAAACACCACAATCGAAACCCCGAAAACGAACAGCGCTAAAAACAGCTTCCAGCCGCATCTGCGCATTTCGGGAAGGCTTGCCAACAGCACCCCGACAAAAACCGCGCCAAAGGCGGGCATGCCGCGAAGCAGGCCAAGCTGTTCTGGGCCAATCATCAAAATATCGGCAGCATAGATCGGCAATAACGTCACCACACTGCCAAGCAAGACGATAAATAGATCTAGCGCGATGGCACCAAAAACAATCGAATTTGAGCGGACAAATTTCAGCCCGCCAATAATATGTTCCCATGATCGTGGGGTTGGTTTTATGCGCGGCAAATTCGGCAAAAGCTGATAGCTAAGCGCCGACATCACCATCAAACAAGTCATCACCGCATAAATATGGAAATTGATTGCCGCAATCAGCAGGCCGGCAATCAATGGCCCGCCGGTTTGGGCGATATTATTCACCGTCGAGCTAAAGGCAATGGCGCGGCGAATTTGTGCTTGTGGAACTATATTGGGAATAATCGCCTGGCTTGCCGGAAAATACAGCGCCATAACACTGCCATGAGCGAATAAAAGCCCGAAAAGCAGCGTCAAATTCAAACTGTCGGCAAGCATCACCATGGTCAGGGCTAGCAAGATAATGGCATCGGCAATCGCACAGCAGGTTAAAATCTTTTTGCGGGCAAAAGTATCGACAATCCATCCTGTCGCAAAAAAGAAAACAAACACTGGCGATACTTGCATCAAACCGACAAGCGCCAGATGAAACGGGTTTCCGGTATTTTGATAAATATGCCAGCCAAGCGCGACCGATAGCATTGCAATCACCAAATAATTGATCGCATTCGCACCAAGGAAAAAGAAAAAATGAACTGGCACTTATATCTCGCTATGACTGCTGATTGCCCGCTATCTTGGCTGGCGGTTTGCCAAAAGGCTAGATGACAAATCCGGCTTGCACCTGTTTGATAGTGGCCAAGGCATCGGCGGAAAGTGGCCCTTTATTCACCGCGGCCGTTGCTTGTTGCAGTTCGTCGAGCGTTGCAATGCCAATTTCGGTTGTCGGCAAGGCCGGATTCGAAATCACATAACGGATTGCTAATTCGATCAATGATCCAGCATGGCCAGCCTCGACTAACGGCATGAATGCAAGCCCGCGTTTCACATCGGTTGCGTAATCGGTTTCAGACCCGATTGGCGTAACCTCGCGCATGCCAAGCGGGTGACGTGCCGTGCTGCCAGACAAGGCACCGCCAGCCAGAACGCGAACCCCAATCGCCCCAACGCCATGATTCTTGGCGGTTTCAAGAAGCAATTTATAATCATCTGACGGATAAGTGGCGGCAATGGGCTCGCCAGCCGAAGGGACAAGCAAATTATAAAACACCTGCGCGCTGTGAAACACACCGCAGGAAACCAGCTTGTGAACATCATCGGCTTCGCCTTTTGCTGTAAAGCCAAGAAACCGAACCTTGCCGGTGTCGCGAAGCTTGTCAAAGGCTGGCACAACCGCATCCATAATCTGGTCAATCGTCAATGTGCCGCGAAAATCAGTTCGACCTAACGTGTTGTGGAGCTGGAAAATATCGACATGGTCAAGCCTTAACCTGGCGAGGCTGGCATCAAGCGAGCGCGTGATGGCACCATAAACATCGGATAAATCATCATTGCTTAGCCCGACCTTAGTGCTGATTACCAAACCGTCGCTATTGCCATTCAGCGCGCGCCCAAGATTTTCTTCGGAAACGCCATTGCCATAGCTTGCCGCCGTATCGAAAAAATTAATGCCATGATCACGCGCCCAGCCAATGGCACGATCCTGATCACGCGCATCGCCTTTGGTCATCAGCCCGCCAACGGCACCACACCCAAATGTCAGCCGCGAAACTGCGAGGCTGGTATTGCCAAATTTCCGTTGTTCCATTCGCCAATGTCCCTTTTACAATCAATGATGGTTTTTCGATTGAAATCCCACAATATTATGCGTCTATTTTCGCGCGTCCACCAGCCCTAACGGCACCGGCGGGGCTGCATAATGCAAAACACCGGCGCGGCACGAAAACAGGGGGTAAAAATGCTAGCAAACCCATTGCCCGAAGTGGCTTTGCCGCGATAGGATTACCACTGTCGTCGTCACGCTTGCTGCCACTTTGCGACGACAAAGTATTGTTCAAAAACATGCCGAAAATGAGCTTGGTGAAAACCCAATAAGGCGAATAAGGCCAAAAGACTGATGAGGAATCGCATTTCACATGTGTGATAAAGACAAAAATGATCTACCAGCCGATCCAGCAAACAATGATGACAGCTTGCCAATGCACAGGTCGCTTCGTTGTGATTTTGTGGGTGGCGCGGTTCAGCACCGTTTGCGCTTTGGTGGCGGACGCGGGCAGGATTTGCCAAAGGCGGCCGGTTTCAAGCCGGGCATTAATCCCCATATTATTGATGCGACGGCGGGGCTTGGCCGTGACGCGTTTCTGTTGGCCTCGCTTGGTGCCACGGTTACGATGATCGAACGATCAACAGAAATGCATACATTGTTGCATGATGGCATGGCGCGGGCGCTTGATGCGGGCGGTGTGACTGCCGAAATCATTAGCCGGATGAAGCTCATCCATGGCGATGCTATCCAGCTTTTACCCGGTTTATCACCGAAAATCGTGCTTGTTGACCCGATGCACCCGACGCGCAATAAATCAGCTTTGGTCAAGGCGGAGATGCGCCAAATTCGGGCGATTGTCGGCATTGATGATGATCAGACTCGCCTGATGCAAACCGCGCTGGCGCATGCGTCACGGCGTGTTGTGCTGAAATGGCCAGCCAAGGCCGCACCATTGGCCGATATCCCGCCAGCATCACATCAGATCATTGGTAAATCGGTTCGTTATGATGTGTTTATGCGATCCTGATTGGTGGCCCTGATTGGCGTCTCAATTGCGCGCCATGATGAAAACTAACATTGTTTAGTTGTAACAATTTGTTTTATAATTAGAACATCCGGCTAATTGAAGTCAGGCCAATGTGCCATGATGCAGTTTCATTGCGCGCCGCTACATTACCGAAACAGGAAAACTGTCTATGGATCATAAAATTGGTGTCATACCGTTTGATATTAGCGGCGATAACATTGCCATTATGTTTGTTACATCCCAGCGGCGTGGGCGTTGGATTTTGCCAAAGGGCAACCTAAAGCCAGATGAAAGCCATAAAAAGGGGTGCAAGCGTGAAGCCTTTGAAGAGGCGGGAATCAAAGGTCGTATCCTTACAGATTTTCCGATGACCCATGTGGTGACTAAATCCGATAATGGCGCCGTCAGTCAGGTTGCGGTGACCTATTATCCAATGCTGGTGTCAAAGCAATTTGACGACTGGCCCGAACAGCCAAAACGCGAACGCCATTGGGCATTGCTAGACGATGCGCCGCGGGTAACTGATCGTGAAGATTTTCGGCTGGTGATTAACCAGTTTGCCGCGATTAAACCGCTGATACTAAAAACTGCAAAACATAAAAAAGTATAGCTGCTACAATGGCTGATGCTGGCACGGTGATGATCCATGCTGCCCCAATCGACAACACAAATTGCCGCCTTACCAGCTTGCGTCGCAGTCTGATATTGACGTTTTGAAAAGCGTCAAAGGCGGTCGCGTTCAGCCTGTGACTTGGCTTTAGGCGCTTTTTATCGGGGTTTTCAATAAATTCACGAAGAAACCCAACGCCGAAAATGGCACCAATAGCAATATGGGTTGAACTGACAGGCAAACCCAATGTCGTGGCAATTAGCACAGTCACAGCCGAGGCGAGCGCAACGCAATAGGCGCGAGGCGCGTTCAGGCGGGTGATTTTTTCACCAACTGTATTGATCAATTTTGGCCCGAATAACAGCAAGCCAAGAGCTAGGCCAGCCGCGCCAATGATCATCACCCAAAGTGGAATTGCGACTTTTGCGGCAACATCAGCCGAATTAAAGGTCGACACAATCGCTGCCAAAGGACCAACGGCATTTGCCACGTCATTCGCGCCATGGGCAAAACATAACAGCGAAACACCAATAACCAGTGGCAGGTTAAACAGCGTATAGATTTGCTTTTTGCGGTTGGTGATTGATTCGGCGCGTTGGCAATATAGGGAACCGACAAAAGCCATCCGATAAAAAATGCGGCTATTGAATAAGCGTACATCTCTATCGTTGATGGTTTCCAGATTTTTTTCAGGCCCTTCATTGCCATATAGGCAGCAAAGGCGCTTGCCATCAAACCAATCAAAATCGGCACCCAAAGCCGCGCCGCTTGTTTGCGGTCTTCGACATTAAAAATCTTGACCTTGATAAATAACAATAGGCCAGCGGCAACAATGCCGCCAAAAACAGGCGAAATAACCCAGCTTGCAGCAATTTTTGACATGGTTACCCAATTGACCAAACCAAAGCCAGCACCAGCAATGCCCGCCCCCATAACCCCGCCAACAATCGAATGGGTGGTTGAAACCGGCGCATTTAAAAAGGTTGCCAGATTAATCCATAGCGCGGCGGCAAATAGAGCGCTGAGCATCAGATTTCGAAAATCGGTCGCGGTAACGCCATCGCCCGGGTTAATGATGCCTTTGGCCACTGTCTGCACGACATCGCCACCAGCCAGAATAGCACCGGCGCTCTCACAAACAGCGGCAATCACAACGGCAGCGGTAACCGTTAACACTTTGCCGCCAACCGCCGGCCCCATATTATTAGCAACATCATTTGCGCCGATATTCAGCGCCATGTAGCCTCCGATAATCGCCGCTGCAACCAGCATCACAATATTTTCACTGGCAACGTCCAGGCTTAGGCTGCCATAGATGCCAGCTATGATTAAAAAGATGGCCGCGATGACAAAGGGCAAAAGCCGTGATCGAACATTTTTGACTTGGCCATGCAGATAATTCATTCGGCGCAAATCATTGATGTAGCGATTAGATTGCTTCAGCTGTTTCTTTTCCATGATTGCACCTTGCACCATAATCTTTGAGATATTTTCGCCTTAATGATGGCATGGCAGCGTCAGCATAACCCATCATCAATATCAGCCTAAATGGAAAATTAACGCACTACGACGACTTCAATAGCAAATTTGATCTGATCATGCCATGCCAGAAATTAGGTTTATTTTTTCTTAGCAGGGCTGGTGGCCAAGCCATTGCCGAAGCCGTGTCTTGACATAGATTCCGTCAACATTTGGCAAGGCACGCGGCGGATTGTCGGTGGTGATCTTCACCACGGCCAAACGCGGGCCAGTTGGGTCATTCGGTTTATTGGTAAAAGCATCAAGAACATCATAATCATAGATGGTTTGACAACCAACAAACCCACATCCAGCGGCAATCTCGGCAAGATCGACACCATGTGAGGTATGGCTTTTCTGCATGCCGGTTTCACCAAAATGCCCATTATCCAGAACAACAATGCTAAGGTTATTTGGCTTTTGCGCCGCAACCGTGGCAAGTGCGCCGATCCCCATTAAGGCTTCACCATCGCCGGTGATGACCATTACTTGCCGGTCAGGTTCGGCAATGGCAAGGCCAAGACCAATCATAACAGCGCCGCCCATCGCACCCCATAAATAGAAATTGGCATGATGGTCGCCAGCGGCATAGACATCATAGGTTGACGAGCCAAGGCCACAAACCACAAGCATATCGTCACGATTTTGCAGCAAATTTTCTACCGCCGCACGGCGTTCAATTGTTACCATTTCTGACATCTCTACCACTCCTTGCGGCCAATAAGGCGCTGCGACAATAGAATTGCGATTTTTTGTTCACTGGCAAAAGCGGCGTAAAGTGCGGCGTCAACCGTCGGCCCAACTTCTTCAGGGCTGTTGCAACGCATTACCTCGATCCCCATCATTTCAAAGCTGGTTGGCGTGGCGCGAGCCATAGGCACCTGCCATGAATTAAACTCGCCATATTCGCCGCGCATGCTGACAATCGTCAAAAAAGGAAAATTGCAATTGGTGACAAGGCTAAGCATATTGACGCAATTGCCAACGCCGCTTGATTGCATCAAAAGCACCGATTTCTTGCCGCCAAGCCATGCACCGCAAGAAGATGCAATGCCTTCTTCTTCGGTGGTTAGCACAATTGGCGTCATATCAGGATCATCATGAACCCGCCGGATTAAATGCGCATGACCGGCATCAGGAACGTAGGGAACCTGGCTAATGCCAGCTTTTTTGAAAGCGTTATAAATATCATCTTCCCAAATATGGGGTGTGGAAACAGCCATTTGCTCTCTCTCAATTATCACGTTTCATTTGAATGCCGCAGACGATTGCGATGCTGTACAGATTTGCGCAGACCAAGATAATGGCCGCTTCGATAATTCACGATAGATAAGAAAACGCGGCCAAGGCAACTGGCAAATGCTGGTGGGCGGGAAAATATTTTCGACTAAGCATTTTGATCAGCATTGGCAGCGGCGTTTTTTGCTGGCACTGTTGTGGTTGCTGGCCGTTTGGCCGTTGGGAAATGATTTGAAATAACCGAAGGCCAAGCCCTTTTTGCAAGGAGATTATGCGTGATGAAGATCTATCAACATTATATAAATGGGGCGTTGTGTGATCCGGCTTCGGGCGAATGGTTTGATAGTGAAAATCCCTATACGGGTGAAGTATGGTCCAAAATAGCCCGTGGAAATGCCGAAGATGTGGATCGGGCAGTGACAGCGGCAAAAGCCGCCTTTGATGGTGAATGGGGCGCAACCGGCCCGACCGCTCGTGGCAAGCTGATGGTCAAGCTGGCCGAAATTATTGAGCGCGAGGCAGTACGGCTTGGCGAGATCGAAGTTCGTGATAATGGCAAGCTGATTGCCGAAATGGGCGCGCAAACCAAATATCTGGCTGAATGGTATCGCTATTTTGGCGGGCTTGCCGACAAGATTGAAGGCGCGGTCATCCCCTCTGACAAGCCGGGGATTTTCAATTTTACCCGTTATGAGCCGCTTGGCGTTATTGGCATGATTACGGCGTGGAATTCACCTTTGTTGTTGCTGGCATGGAAATTGGCACCGGCTTTGGCTGCGGGAAATGCCGCTGTGGTAAAGCCATCTGAATATACTTCAGCATCAACATTGGAATTTATGGCACTTATCGAGGAAGCGGGCTTTCCTGCGGGTGTGGTGAATGCAATTACAGGTTTTGGTATGGAGGTTGGCGCGCCTTTGGTCGATCACCCCCATGTTGATAAGATTGCCTTCACCGGCTCGGATGTGTCGGGGCAGAAAATCTATGAGGCAGCGGCCAAGAAAATCATGCCGGTCACGCTGGAACTTGGCGGAAAATCGCCCAATATTGTTTTTGAAGATGCCGATTTTGAAGCCGCCGTCATGGGCGCGATATCAGGAATTTTTGCAGCAACAGGACAAACCTGCATCGCCGGATCACGGCTTCTTGTGCAGCGTTCGATCCATGATAAATTTGTAAAACGGCTTGTCGAGGTTGCTGGCGCGGCGAAAATTGGTGATCCAATGTCGACTGAAACGCATGTGGGGCCGGTCACAACAATGCCGCAATATGAAAAAATCATGGATTATATCAATATTGCAAAATCTGAGGGGGCTGTTTGTGTTCTTGGCGGCGATGCTTATCGCGGTGCGGGGGCAAAAGGCAAACAATTTGTCCAGCCAACCATCTTTACCGGCGTTCATAACCAAATGCGCATCGCCCAAGAAGAGGTGTTTGGGCCGGTTCTGTCAGTGATCCCGTTTGATACTGAAGATGAGGCAATTGCCATTGGCAATGACATTGTTTACGGGCTGGCTGCTGGGGTCTGGACAAGTGATATCGGCCGTGCTTTACGCATGTCGGAAAAACTTAAGGCGGGAACGGTCTGGGTGAATACCTATCGTGCGGTTAGCTTTACCTCACCATTTGGTGGCTATAAGCGGAGCGGTGAAGGCCGTGAAAGTGGCAAGGAATCGATCAAGGAATTTTTGCAGGTTAAATCGGTCTGGATTGCCCAGCAAACCACAGCCGCAAACCCCTTTATTATGCGCTGATAATTATCAACGCTAATCCTACGCTGTCTTAACGGTTGCTTGCCTAACAGTGGTTGGTCTAAAGGTTTTTGTCTTGGCGTTTTGCTGCTAGCCGCTGGATGATGGCGGGTTCTGGCTGGTCAATTCTGCCGTGAAAATAATTAAGAATAGTGAAGTCGTCAGGCAGTCGTGCGGCCAGCTCGCCGTCCTGTAAAAGAAAGTCAGGATTGCTTGGGCGGCCAAAGGCTTCATTGCCGGTGGCAAAAGTTTCATAGGCAAGATAGCCGCCCTGCCGCACAAGCCGGAATAAATCATCAAGCCTTGGCCGGTAAAGGTAATTGGCGACAATCACAATATCGAACCCATCATCAGCAAAGCCCCAGATATTCGTACCTTCCAGATCAAATTGGCAGATTTCAATCTGTGGACATCTGGCCTTTAAAGCCGCCAATGCAGCATGATCGCGGTCAATTGCCAGGAATGAGAACCGGCCGGGAAAAGCATGATCCAGCGCGCAGCAATGCCGCCCGCCGCCCGCCGCAAAATCAAGAATTCTGGCACCTTCGGGCCAGTTTTGCGCCTGCTGCATTATCCAATCAGATGGTGGCGATAGGTAGGGCGGGTTGGTCATTCGCATAATGGGTCTGTTTTGGTGAAAAAACGGGTAAGGGCTTCCAAGGTTTGATCGGGCGCTTCTTCAGCCAGAAAATGTCCGCCATGGATCGCCTGACCCTCAACATGGCTGGCATAGTTTTGCCATTCACCAATCACATCATAATGTTTGCCAACAAAACCGATATCGCCCCATAGCGCCAAAACTGGCATCGCCAGTTTTTTGTCCCTATCGGCAGCGTCATGGTCTAGATCAATGCTGGCTGCAGCACGATAATCCTCACAACTGGCGTGAATGGTGGCAGGATTTGAAAAACAGCGCAAATATTCGGCAAAGGCCTGATCGGTAATGGCGCCTTTGGTGCGACCCCAATGGCCAGTTTTATGATGCAGAAAAAATTCTGGATCATGGCCAATCAATGTTTCGGGAAAGGGTGTTGGCTGAATTAAAAAGAACCAATGGTAATAGGCGGTGGCAAACGCCTTGTCGGTTGTGCCATACATCGCCTC
>JADHOU010000040.1 GCA_016778825.1 Candidatus Puniceispirillum sp.
GAACCGACAAAGCCATATCTTCGGTTGGCATAAATTCGGCACGCCCGAAAAACATCGAACGATCTGAATAAAAGCCTTCGGTATTTTCGCGGGCAATCACCAGATCAACCTTGTCGCCAACACGCGGCGGTAAACCCTCGTAAGATTTTGCAGGCCTGATATTGGCATAAAGATCCAGCTGTTTACGCAAGAAACCCGATGGGTTAATCCCGCCTTCGCTGGCTGGTGGGTAATCAATGGTCGAAACGGGCCCCAGAACGATGCCATCAGCCGCCTTTGCTGCATCCAACACTTTATTGGGAAATGTCGTTCCCGATGCCGCCAAAGACACAAAGCCGATATCTTCTGAGGTAAAGGTCAAATTCAGGTCAAAACAATCATCAACCGCTTGTAAAACACGGCGAGTCGCCGCGGTGATTTCGGGGCCGATACCATCTCCATCAAGGCATAATATCTGCACCGGATCCAAGCTGTTTTTTGACGCTGACATAAAGATTTGTCCTTTCTTGTTTCGTGGGCTTATTTCGTGGGCTTATTTCGTGGGCTTATTTTGTGGGCTTGTTTCGTAGGCTAATGGAGCCGTCAATCATGGCAAACCAACAGCAAAACCTGTCATTTATTTCTTAAATTTAAGATTAACAATATCAATTAATTCTCTATATTCATTGAAATAATATTCTGGATTTAATGTTTCAATGCTGCTGGTTCGATAGCCTTTGGTGAAAAGCGCAAAGGGCTGGCCAGCGGCGGTTGATGTTTCGCGGTCTATCTCGCTATCACCAACAAACAAACATGATGTCGTATCCAAACACGCCATGGCATGAAACAGCATTGCCGGTTCAGGCTTGCGGCTAGCAAGCTGATCACCGCCGACAATCGTATCAAAAAAACGCGTCAGACCAAATTGATCTAGCACGATTTGGGTTGGCGCTAGCGGCTTGTTCGTGCAGATACCAAGACGAAAACCGCCATCCCGCAGCTGGTCAAGCGCTTCGATAGCGCCATCAAATATTGTTGTTAATTTTGCCGAGCCTGCCGAATATAGACTCAGAAAATCGGCCAAGGCAAAGGCGCAGGACGCCTCATCAATTGGCAAATTCTGCGCCTTTAGGGCGCGCATCACCAGATTGGCCGATCCCTTACCGATAAAGCCACACACCGTTGCCAGCGCCAGCGGCGGCGCATTACGCAATTGCAAAACGTCATTCAACGCCGCATGAATATCACCAAGACTGTCAATCAAGGTGCCATCTAGGTCAAAAATGACGGCTTTACTCACGCGCAATGATCTCCGTTGAAAAGCTGGCTTTGGATCAAGCCAGCAAGGCTTGGCAGGACAGGTAGTCTCGAAGGGGTGAAATATTAGCCAGCAATTGCGTATTTGCCGAATGATTTTTGCGCCGTCACAACAGTTTTCCCAAACATTCGGTAATCACGACTAGAAATGATTGCGTAATTCGGGAATATTAGCGCGCGAACCGCCTGTCTTTTTCATAATTTTGAAACAATGATGATTTGCCATAAATTGGCATTTGCATGTTTTTAGGAGTTTTCTATGTCCAATCCGTCGCAATCAGCCCTTGCCCCTTTGGCAAATGTTCGGGTTCTTGAGCTGGGTCAAATTGCTGCTGGCCCCTTTACCGCATCGCTTTTGGCCGATCTGGGCGCCGATGTTGTGAAAATCGAACGACCCGATGGCGGTGATGGCATGCGGCAATGGCCACCGCTCAGCGAAACCGAAGATGGCGGCGTCTTTAGTGAAAATTTTGCCTCGGTCAACCGCAACAAACGCAGCGTTGCGCTTGATCTGAAAAGCCCTGATGATATTGCGCTGCTGAAATCGCTTGTCGCAAAAACCGATATTCTGATTGAAAATTACCGGCCGGGCGTGCTTCCCCGTCTTGGGCTTGGCTATGATGATTTAAACGCGGTTAATTCGAAATTGATCTATTGTTCAATCTCTGGCTATGGGCAAACCGGCCCCTATGCCAGCAAAGGTGCCTTTGATGTAACGGTTCAGGCCATTGCCGGCATTATGAGCGTTACCGGCGAACCGGGCGCACCACCTGTCAAATGCGGCGTGCCAATTGGCGATTTTTGCGCTGGTCTTTATGCTGGTTTCAGTGTTCTTGCCATGCTTCGCAAGGCTGAAAAAACAGGCCAAGGCGCGCATATTGATTGTTCGATGCTCGGAAGCCTGCTTGGCGTATCAGCCCTGCAAACAAGCGAATTTTTCGGCAATCAAATTCCGCCCGAACGCCTTGGTTCGGCGCATCCGCGCAACGCCCCCTATCAGGCCTTTGAAGCCGCCGACACGCATTTTGTGATCGCCGCTGGCAATGATAAATTGTGGCATGAGGTTTGCGCTGCCGTTGGCATGGATGAATTGGCAAATGATGCACGGTTTCTGACTCAGGCCGACCGCGCGAAAAATCAAACCATTCTTGTCGATATTCTGGCACCTGTTTTCAAGAGCCGCAGCGCTGCCGATTGGCTTGAAGAAATGGATGGCCGTAACGTGCCTTGTGCGCCAATCAATGATTTTGCTGAGATTTTGCGTGACCCTCATGTCCAACATATGGGGCTGGTGAAACCGCTTGATCTTCCCAATGGCGCCAAGACCAGCAGCGTTGGCTTTCCAATCGCGATTACCGACGTTGACACAAGCCGCATGCAGGCACCACCAGCGCTTGGTGCCCATAATGATGAAATCATCGCTGACTGGCTTAAAAAATAGGATAAAGTAATATGATACAAACCATATCACAAAGCCCTGTTATTGTTGACCATAAGGAGTCAGTTACATGGCTTCGCCTAAATCGGCCTGATCGGTTAAACGCGGTTAATGCCGCCGTGATTGAAGGGCTGATTGACGGCTTGATTGCGGCGCGTGACCGTGGCTCAGATATGGTGGTTTTTGCTGGTGAAGGCCATGCCTTTTCGGCCGGATTTGACCTTAGCGGGCTTGATCAGCAAAGCGATGCTGATTTGCTATATCGGTTTGTTCGGGTCGAACAATTGCTGCAAATGATCTATCAATTGCCAATGACCAGTGTAGCGCTTGTTCAGGGGCGCTGTTTTGGTGCCGCTGCCGATATTGTGGCATCCTGCCGAAAACGCATTGCCGCCCCTGACGCCAGTTTCCGCATGCCGGGCCTGCAATTTGATATTGTTCTTGGCACCCGCCGTCTTGCCCGCCTGATTGGCACGGACGCCGCGTTTGATTTACTGGAGACATCGCGCATTTTTTCCGCTGACGACGCGCTGGCGGTGGGTTTTCTAACCGATATCCGGCCGGCTGGAGATTGGGCCAGCCATATCGATAAGCTGGCCATTGATGCTGGCAAATTAAGCGATGATGCCAAAACCGCCCTTCTTGCCGCAACGCGCGATGATCGCGGGCTTGACCATGATCTTGCCGCGCTTGTGCGATCGGCTGCCACGCCCGGACTGGCCGAACGGATTCGCGCCTTTGTCGCAACACAGGTTAAAAAATAGCCGTATCCGGCGCAGCATGCCGCGCCAACAATTCATTGCGGTCAGGCCATTTATTGGCCTTCACTTGATCGAAAAAAGCCGCTGATTCAGCATTAAATCGCTGCGGGTCTTCTAGATTCAGCAGATGCCCCGATTT
The DNA here is from genome assembly GCA_016778825.1 of Candidatus Puniceispirillum sp. Classification (GTDB taxonomy): domain Bacteria; phylum Pseudomonadota; class Alphaproteobacteria; order Puniceispirillales; family Puniceispirillaceae; genus UBA3439. The sequence goes on from JADHOU010000040.1 coordinate 3,635, forward strand.
TGGCCAGATCGATAATCCGGCGCGTGGCATCACCCGCTTTAACCATAGATTCGTATCAAGGCATGGATCATCCTCATCACCAACCATCAGCAAAACTGGCGTTTTGACCGTGGCGAATTCAGCCCCAAAATCATGCAAGCTTGGCCGCGCCGCTTGCACCATCTTTTGCGTTAGACCCGCGCCAATGCCCGGATGTTCGGCAAGCTGTTCGCAGAAAATTAACCAAGCCGCATAGTTCTTCTCACGAAGCTGGATACGGTTACGACCATAGGCCAAGTGATCGGCTGGCATGAAATCGGCAGCCATCGACGCATCAGCAAGCGTCATACATTTGTTGATAAACTGATCGCGCCCAGCCGGAAACGCGCCTGAACCACCACTTGCCGCAACCAATGACAGCATGCGATCAGGATGCTGCAAACACATCATCAGGCCGGTAAAAGCTCCCATGCTAAGCCCGACAAAATGGGCTTTTTCAATGCCAAGCCTGTCAAGAAGCACCACCACATCATCAAGCGATTTCTGCCAGCCATAACTAGCTTGATCACATGGCACATCGGACGGTGGATAGCCCCTGCATGACAAAGCGATGCAACGATAATGCGCCGAAAAACAGGCCATTTGCTGTTGCCAGCTGCGAATATCGCCGCCAAATTCATGCAAAAAGACCACGGCCTCGCCACTGCCATATTCCTCAAAATAGAGCTGATGCCCCTGTGACTCAAAAAAAGCCATGTCGTTTTCCCGATTATCGTTCCAGATCATGATCCAAGCCGGATCTACTTGACAGCATTAGGGTGAAATGACCGAATGAACAGCCCAATGCAATTGCATAAAAACCCTAAACCAGTTTTCAAAGACTGCCAATTTTTTCAAAAATGGATCATTGGCTTTGCTGACTTGCTTGCCTATTTTTTGCGCTTTTGCTCTTTTTGAACTCCGTGATATGCTTGCCGTCATCATCTGGGTTATGCTTGCACATCATCCGGCCATTCACTTTTTTAAGGGCAATCACTTTGTTTGAAAAGCAAAACATAAACCAAGCAATAACCATTTTAAAACAATTGTTTGGCGATCGTCTTTCAACATCTGCATCAGTCAGAGAGCAGCATGGTCATACCACAACATGGATTGCCAACCAGCCGCCTGACGCCGTCGTCTTTGCCAAAACCACCGACGAAGTTTCGTCAATCTTGAAGATCTGCCATGATTGCGGCTGTCCGGCCATTGCTTTTGGGACGGGATCATCGCTTGAAGGTCATGTGAACGCCCCTTTCGGCGGCATCTCGATTGATATGTCGCATTTTGACTCGGTGCTTGCTGTTCATCAGGCTGATCTTGATGTGATCGTGCAGCCGGGTGTGACCCGCGAAGGGTTGAATCAGCATCTTCGCGATAGCGGCCTGTTTTTTCCGATTGATCCAGGCGCAAATGCCAGCATTGGCGGCATGGCGGCAACGCGCGCATCCGGTACCAATGCGGTACGTTATGGCACGATGAAAGATAATGTTTTGGGGCTTGAATTGGTGCTGGCCGATGGGCGCGTAATCAAAACCGGTGGGCGGTCACGCAAATCGGCCGCGGGCTATGATTTAACGCGGCTTTTTATCGGCTCGGAAGGCACGCTTGGCATCATTACCGAATTAACGCTTCGTTTGCATGGCATCCCTGAAATGATCGCTGGTGGCATTTGTTCATTTCCAACCATCCGCAATGCCTGTGACGCGGTAATCGAAACCATACAGCTTGGTATTCCGGTTGCGCGCATTGAAATGCTTGACCCGTTGCAAGTCCGCGCCTGCAACGCCTATTCCAAACTTGATCTGCCCGAAGAGCCGCTATTGCTTGTTGAATTTCACGGTAGCCCCAACGCGGTTCATGATGACGCCACCCGCTTTGCTGAAATTTGTGCCGATCATTCGCCACGGCCTTTTTCCTGGTCTAGCGATGCTGATAAACGGCAAAAGCTTTGGAAAGCACGCCATGACGCGCTTTGGGCAGGCTATGCGCTTCTTCCAGGCGGCACTGGCTTTGCAACTGATGTCTGTGTTCCAATTTCGCGGTTGGCCGAATGTGTTGAAGACACGATTGCCGATATCGCGGCGCATGATCTAACCGCCCCCATTCTTGGGCATGTTGGCGATGGCAATTTCCATGTTCTGCCACTTGCCATGCCTGATGACACCGAAATGCAGGCAAAAATTGGGGCCTTTTCAAGCCGCCTGACCGAACGCGCAATTGCGCTTGGCGGCACCTGCACTGGCGAGCATGGTATCGGACAGGGCAAAACCGCCTATCTTCGCGCCGAAATGGGCGGTTCAGTTGATGTTATGGCCGATATAAAGGCTACCTTTGATCCAAAACATATTTTGAATCCTGGCAAATTATTTGGATAAAATTATTTGGATAAATTTAGTCGGATAAAGCGATTTGGATAAAGTTGTTTGGTTAAAGCTGTTTGAATGAAATTATTCAGGTGATTGGCAAAGAAGCTGGCAAGACCGTCATGCCACCGCGCCATTGCATCAATTTTCAAAAGATTACAAATTTTTTGCGGTGACTTTGCCTAAGTGGAAAATAAATTCTTTTTCGCCGCGAAAACCCTTTCTTTCAAAAAAATTCATTCTATCTATAGCGGATAGGCATCACCGCATTTGGAATATTGACTGAACATGTCCCAGATTCAAAATCCCACCCCCCTCGCCGCGCCAGATCAGGTAAAGGTGACTGCGGTTACGCATTGGACCGACAAGCTGTTTTCCTTTCAGACTGACCGCCCACCAAGCTTTCGGTTTCAATCTGGCGAATTTGCCATGATCGGCCTTGCCGATAATGACGGCAAGGTCGTTACGCGTGCCTATTCGATTGCCAGCCCGCATTGGGATGATCATCTGGAATTCTATTCGATCATTGTTCCCGATGGCCCGCTAACCGCGCGACTTCGGCATATTCAGATTGGTGATGACATCATCCTTCGCCCCAAAACCACCGGCACTTTAAATTTGGCACGGTTACGCGATGGAAAACGGTTATATTTACTGGCAACCGGCACCGGATTTGCGCCGTTTGCCTCGCTTATCCGTGACCCCAAAACCTATGAACGGTTTGAAAAGGTTATTCTCGTTCATGGATGCCGCACAATTACCGAGCTTGGCTATAGCCAAAAGATTGTTGCCGACAGCCGCGCTCATCCACTGATTGGCGAAATGGTCACTGCCCAATTGCATTATGTGCCAAGCGTAACCCGTGAAAACTTTACCCAGACTGGCCGCATCACCAAACTTTTGGCTGATGGCAAGCTGGTCAGCACATTGGTACTGCCGCCGCTTGATGCAGATTATGATCGGATTATGATTTGCGGGTCGATTGGCCTTAATCAGGATATTGCGGCGCAATTGCTGGCAAAGAATTTTCAAGAAGGCAATTTATCTAGCCCGGGAGATTATGTGATTGAACGCGCCTTTGTTGGTAACGGCATTTAACGGCTGGCGCTTTGCCTTCAAGGCCTATTGCCCAAGTGCAGCACAGTGATTTGCATTCAGGTTTTTGATCTGGAAAGAGTGAAAGGTAACGCCGATAGCCAGCGCGATCGCTCTACCAAAACTGGTAGCGGCAAAACACCCTATCTATTTTAGATCCCGATCACAAAACGGCAAAAAAATCGAGAAAAAATGGCGGAGGGGAAGGGAAAGTCTTCCTAAGCGACCTAATTGTTAATTAAATCAATAATATCATATAATTAAGAATATGATTTGGTACAAAGTTTGGTACAAAATAGCCGCTATTATCTTAAGCAATCATCCAGTATCAGGTGATTAGGTTCCATACTCGAACAAATCACACCCCAGTAACCATCCCAACCTCACGACTTCAAAAAAGGGGCTAAAGGGTTGGTTGTTGTCCTTGTTCTTGTTAGTTTCGGAAACATCAAAAGAAGTTGATTTGGCTTCATGCCAGAGTGGATTCTAATTTGAGCAAGGTAGTCAATCTTGCAGCTTAGAAAAAAGTGCCAAAGGCGATTTGTTTTTTTGATCCCAATTGCCAAATGTTAGCCCCGATTACCACAGGTTGGTTTACCAATTGTAACCATCAAGCCACTTTCCCCTGGGTAGGCGCCAAGGTATTTCAAAGTTCCAGCGTCATTATGCCAAAGAAATTTTATTCCCATCTCTTGAGATGACCCTCGATTAAAAGCATAGTAGCTTGGTTGAAAATCTAGCGTACATGCATTGTCTTTGGTTATCACAACTGGCAGCCCTGCAAGCACATCGACAGCACTAGTGAGTCGCATTTCTATCTGGTTTTGATCATTTGGGTCTTGGCGGGTGCATAGGCTCACTGCCTCGCATAGCCAATTGGCGACAACAGCGGCATCATTTATTTTTGCCCCTTTTAATTCGTCATAGTACATTTTCACATCTGAACTTGACGTCAGGTCAGTTGCTGAAGGCGTTGCTGCGAGCTTCTTAAAGGCGGTGTTCCAAGAGTTGGATGGTCTTACATAAGGCTTCGAATTGGTTGAGTGGGATGTGGAATCCTCAAGCCAGTCATTAATTGTTGCATAACCCGTGGTAGAATTCGAAAACGGCGCTGTGGTTCTGACCATTGCAGGTGAGGCTCCAGTACCCGAGGCATTTGGAAAAACAGTATTGCCAGCAAACTCGGTGAAGCGAGACATGGTCACATGAACAGTATCATAAGTTCCTGCTGCGCAACGGGATAAGTCGATTGGGCCACCGGTGACTTTTGCGCCAGGTGCATTTGCAGAGTTGATGATGGGAAGCTCGCCGTTCCAAATATCACACAGGGCTTCTGTTCCTGCTGAGTCTCTCCCGAGAGCTAATTTGAAAATTGTGAATTTAGAATAGGTCGCTTGCCCTATACAGAATCCACTCGTGTTGTTTGACAAATAGGAAGCAGACCGCGCAGCTACCGCTTTGCAAGTCGTGATACAACTGTCATTAGCGGGGGTCATGTCTATGTTGGCGCCAGAGCAAAACGACGGCGCAGTTTGGGCACTTGCTGATGTTGTCATAGCAAAAACAGATAGAATTAGAATTAAAAACTTGGACATATCAAATCACCTGAAGGAAACTGTGAAGCCAGCGGTCTGCTTAATAATTTTGTTTGTTCGCCTAACTTTTTCTAGACGCCTGTTAGCCACAGAAGCGTCGGAAAACATCCTGTTGGAGAAAAACTTTGACTGCCTGTCATTTTGTTCCTCTCCAATCTTTATCTGATAACTCAGCTTTGCGAAATCTTCATCTCTACCGGTATCAAAATCACGACGACCAGCTGTGAGCTTGAAACCGCCTGGAAGCAAATGATCAAGTTCAAGGCTATATGCCTTACCCTTGAGATCAGCTGCATTTTGAAGAGCATCCCATTTAAATTGTTTCAAAAAAACTTTTGCTGACGGAATGAAAGGTATTTGCCCTCCAATTTCTAGGTCGTAACCGTTGAGCGCCCGTTCCTTTTGGTTGTTATTGCCATTCTTCCATTTTGAAATTGCTTTGTAATAGTTTGCACTCAATTCAAAAGCGGCGCTTTTCAGCTCAGCTCCCAAACTAGCCCTTTGATGGTTTTTTGGGAATTCGTGATCGTAAAAAAGATTGATGCCAGCCAGCAAGCTCTCGTCTTTAGATAAATATCGTTGCCCAAGCCCAAGGTTTAGCGTGGTGATGTTGCCACCATTGTAATTTAGGAGAGACCCTTGCCAAAATGTTGTAGTTCTATCAACAGTTAACCCGTCTATTGGGCGAACAGTTGACACCTCTACTTCAGGCTTCGCATTTTCACCTGCTGTGAATTCGATATCCCAAGCAGGAGCTAATGTTTTCAACCGCGTCTGAACGGAATTAGTTATTGAAGAGGCTACTTCTCTTTTAAGGGCATCAGCACCAGCTTTTCCCTGGTCGTCTTCGGATTGACTGGCGGCTGCTCCAGCAGTTGCCACAGCTTTCAACGCGGCAACTTCATTGTCGTTTTTATCAAAAAACTCATTCAGCTTTGCACCAAAAGAAGAGCAGCCAGATAATGCAAGAGAAGTAGTTAGGATCAATACTTTTGAAAATTTCATCAAAATGCTC
>JADHOU010000041.1 GCA_016778825.1 Candidatus Puniceispirillum sp.
ACCGCGCGGCATTTGCTGGCGCATGCGGCATTGGCCGATTCCTGTCAGGTCTCGCAAACAATCCTTCCTGATAATGGTGTGGTGATCCGGCTGAATGGCGATAGGGTTGGTATCATTGATCATGTTCATACCGGGGCTTTGACTGCCGAAAAGGGCAATATTATCGAATTGCAGGCTGATATGATGCGGGCAAGGCGACGGATGCTATGGAATGGCGTTGTTACCGTTTCGGTGATCTTGAATAAGGCAGGGGCGCTTCGCACCGTGCCAAGTGTCGCGCAAAGCGGCCTTGGTGATGGCGATGCCGCAGGCGACTATGTTGCAGCAGCCTCGATTGCGGTTGAAGATGCAATTGAAATTCTGGGTAAAACAGCACGGCGCAATGATGCATCGGTTGAAGATGTTGTCTCGCAGGCCGTGCGGCGGGTTGCGCGGTCAATGTTCGGCTTGCGGCCAATCGCGCAGGTTCATATCATGCGGGTCGGCGAAGAGGATTTACGAGCATGATTGGAAATATAAATCATATTGCGATTGTCGTTCCTGATCTTGATGCTGCAGCCGCGCATTGGCGCGATATGCTTGGTGCTGAGGTTAGCCAAGCGCAAACATTGCCTGAACACGGCGTGCGGATTGTGTTTGTGCGCTCGGCTAATGGTCAGGTTGAATTAATTGAACCTTTTGGCGAAGCCTCGCCAATTGCCGGTTTCTTACAGCGTAACCCTGATGGTGGCATGCATCATATCTGTTATGAGGTTGCCAATATTGACCAAGCACGCACCAAGCTTGAGGCAAAGGGCGCGCGGGTGCTGGGTAACGGCAGCGTGAAAACCGGCGCACATGGCAATCCAGTGTTGTTTTTGCATCCAAAGGATTTCAACGGCACGCTTATCGAATTAGAACAGGTTGACGAAGGTGGGGCGCATTAGATGGATATTATTTCAGGAATCGTGGTTTTTATTCTGCTATGGTGGTGGGTGTTCTTTATGACCTTGCCATTTGGCGTGAAGACGCCTGATTCGGTTGAGATTGGCCATGCCACATCTGCACCGGAAAAACCAATGCTTTGGCGCAAGGCGATGATTGCCACGATGATTGCATCAATCTTATTTGCCATCGTGTTTTGGGTGATTGATTCGGGGCTGCTGTCGCTTGATCAGCTATAGGCCTTTGCCGCTATCAAGGCGGCGGGCATGATAGGGCAGCGGCATTTGCTGATTGATTGAAATATTGCGCCAGATTTCGGCCAAAAGAAAAGCAAGGCTTACGCCTTGCCTTTTTCAATTACTGATCTTGATGCCAGTATTTGCTCTCCCTAAACCCGGTTTTGGCAACCTGATCGAGAAACGTTAGGAAACTTTCATCGGTTTGTCGACATAAAATTCACGAAAATCCAACAAATCAGACAAGAATTTGCCTTATTCGTTTGCCGGCAATAAATTTGGGTTAGTCAGCCGTGCTAAGTTTCGCAGCCTGTGCCAGAAGTTCGTTTATCTTTGTGTTTGGCCAAAAAACCATGCTATCTGACGATTACGGTTAAGATGCTGACTATGTCGGCTGGCCTGTTGGCATAAGGGGCAACAGAATAATGCAAAAAGAAACAATTTATCTGGCATCAGATCATGCTGGCTGCGAGCTGAAAGCTGCTGTTTTTGCGCATCTTGTTGCTGCTGGATATCAAATTGTTGATCTTGGGCCGGATCAGGGTGAGTCGGTTGATTACCCTGATTATGGTGTAAAATTGGCGATGGCGCTGAAGGATAATACAGCCGCGCGCGGCATTGCCATTTGTGGAAGCGGTATTGGCATTTCGATTGCGGTAAACCGGTTTTCATGGGTGCGAGCGGCGCTCGTCAGCACGGTCGAAGCGGCCAGCCTGTCGCGCCAGCATAATGATGCGAATGTTTTAGCTTTGGGCGAACGGTTGATTGATTGGGCATTAGCACTTAAATGTGTTGAAGCGTTTTTAGGCACTGCCTTTGAAGGCGGTCGTCATCAGTGGCGGGTAGATAAATTAACCGGGATTGGTAATGATCATTTGGAATTGGAATAGGCTTGCAATACTGATTGTCGGTTTTATGTGTTTATGGAGTAGATTAATGCCGCTTGGGTCATTGGGTTGACGGGGGTAAGGTATATTTTTGAGGAGACGAAAGATGGACGAATTCGGCAATGCGCAAGCTGCGATGAAAATGGACGGTTTTTTCAGCAATAAACTGGCGCAAAGCGATCCTGAAGTGGCCGCTGCGATCAATGATGAATTGATGCGCCAGCAAGATCAGATCGAAATGATCGCCTCAGAAAACATTGTCAGCACTGCAGTTATGGAAGCCCAAGGGTCGATTCTAACCAATAAATATGCCGAAGGCTATTCAGGTCGTCGCTATTACGGCGGTTGCGAGCATGTCGATGTGATCGAAACATTGGCAATCGAGCGCGCCAAGAAATTGTTTAATTGTAATTTCGTCAATGTGCAGCCGCATTCGGGCGCGCAAGCGAATCAAGCGGTTTTCCTAAGCCTGGTAAAGCCAGGTGATACCATTCTTGGCATGTCATTGGCAGCGGGTGGTCATCTAACGCATGGTGCCGCACCAAACCTGTCTGGTAAATGGTTCAACGCAATCCAATATGGCGTGGATGAAGCCACCGCGCAGGTGGATTTTGACGAATTACAGCGGCTTGCCCTAGAGCATAAGCCGAAAATGATTCTTGCCGGTGGATCGGCCTATCCGCGGTCATTGGATTTTGCCGCATTCCGTAAGATTGCAGATTTGGTCGGTGCATTTTTCATGGTTGATATGGCGCATATTTCGGGTCTGGTTGCCGCTGGTGCGCATCCAAGCCCGATCGAGCATGCGCATGTTGTAACCTCGACCACGCATAAAACCCTGCGAGCGTCACGCGGCGGCTTGATCCTGACTAATGATGAGGCGCTTGCCAAAAAATTCAATTCAGCCGTTTTCCCCGGCTTGCAAGGTGGCCCATTGATGCATGCCATTGCTGGTAAGGCGGTTGCCTTTGGCGAGGCGCTTCGCCCTGAATTTAAGGCTTATACAAATATGGTTGTCAGCAATGCGCGCATTCTTGCTGAAACATTGATTTCGCGCGGTGTGTCTATCGTTTCAGGCGGTACAGATACCCATGTTGTTCTTGTCGATCTTCGGCCAAAGGGTTTGACCGGTAACGTGACCGAGCTGTCGCTTGAGCATGCTGGTATCACCTGTAATAAAAATGGCATTCCGTTTGATCCGCAGCCACCGACAGTGACATCGGGTGTTCGCCTTGGCACGCCTGCTGGAACAACACGCGGTTTTGGTAATGACGAATTTGTAAAAATTGGTCATCTGATCGGCGATGTTCTTGATGGATTGGCGCAAAATGCCGAGGATAACAAGGCGGTTGAGGCCCGTGTGCGCGAAGAAGTGCGCGCATTATGTCGGGCTTTCCCAATCTATCAATAGTGTGTACACTTATTGCATACACCAGATGTTGTTTGCCATTTCCGAATTAGGGTAGTGTGATAAGATGATTTGTCCGTTTTGTGGGAACGAAGATACACAGGTAAAGGATTCACGCCCTGCCGAAGATGGTGGGGCGATCCGACGCCGGCGCTTATGCGGGAAATGTGACGCCAGATTCACCACTTTTGAACGGGTGCAAATTCGTGAGATTACTTTGGTCAAACGTGATGGTCGTAAATCCGTTTTTGACCGTGAAAAGCTGGAGCGATCATTCGATATTGCCCTTCGCAAACGCGATGTTGATGCCGAAGCGATTGGCATGGCGATCAATGATATCGTCCGCCAACTAGAAAGCCATGCCGAAGGTGACGTGCGAAGTGCGCGTGTTGGTGAATTGGTGATGGCAGCGCTATACAAGCTGGATCAAGTCGCCTATGTCCGCTATGCGTCGGTATATCGTAACTTCCGAGAGGCCAAGGATTTTGAAGCCTTTGTCGAAAAAGAGCTTGGTGAGTAAAGCGGCTAAGACGCAGGGTTTCCGGTCAAATCCAGTTTTCCCCGAAGATACAAGATGGATGCGCTCTGCCATCATGGTTGCAAAGCGTGGCATTGGCCGTAGCGGGGTTAATCCGCCGGTTGGTTGTGTTTTGATAGGTGCTGGCGGGCAATTACTGGCATCGGGTCATACAGGGGCAGGCGGCGTCCCCCATGCCGAATCTGCGGCGCTGGAAAGCCTTGATGATGCTGGCCGTATCGCCCTTCAGGGCGGCACTGCCTATGTCACGCTCGAGCCTTGCGCCCATCACGGGAAAACCCCGCCATGCGCCGATGCGCTAATCGCCGCTGGCATTGCGCGTCTTGTTGTTGCGCTTCAAGATCCTGACCCGCGGGTAAATGGCAATGGCTTGGCGCAAATTGCCAATGAAGGCATCATTGTTTGCCTTGGTGTTGAGGCAGCGCTGGCAAGTGAAACGTTAAAATACTTTATTCATAAAATTCATAATGATAAACCTTATTGCTCACTTAAGATCGCAGCATCTATTGATGGTAGAATTGCGCTTTCCAACCGTAAAAAACACTGGTTAACCGGCCTAAAAATGCGCCGCTATGTGCATTTGTTGCGTAGTCAGGCCGATGCAATCATCACCGGTATCGGCACTGTCCTTGCTGATGATCCGCAGTTGAATTGTCGCAATGAAGGATTGGAAAATGACAGCCCACCCATTTTTATTTTTGACCGGCTTTTGCGCCTTCCCACTACGGCAGCGGTTTTGCAAAGCCCCTATCCGGTGACGCTGTTTTGCAGTGAAGCGGCACCTGAAATGCGCCGCCGAGTGCTTGGCGATGCTGGATGCGTGATAGCACCTTTGCCTGATGACTCTGATGGGCGGCCTGATATTAGCGCGGCATTGCGCTATATGGGCATGAGGGGAATCAATCATGCGCTTGTCGAGGCTGGTACTGGTCTTGTTACCAGCTTTTTGGCCGCTGATGCCGCTGATTGCCTTTACTGGACACAATCAGATCATATTTTAGGGGGGGATGCCTTGCCAGCGGTTGGGCAATTCACCTTTCAAACAATCAACGCGGTGGCAATCTTTGCCGAAAACAGATATATCCAGACGCATTATCAGGCAATCGGCGGTGACCGCCTGATCATCTTGCAAAAACCCAACGCCAACACTGGCAGAACACAGGCATAAACCATGTTTACTGGTATTATTACAGCCATTGGCCGCCTCGAGGCGATCACCGATAAAGGCGATCGGCTATTGCGGGTTTCCTGTGATTGGGATTGCGCTGCGATTGATATTGGTGCCTCAATTGCCTGTTCGGGGATTTGTCTGACCGTAATTGACCGGCAAGATCATTGGTTTGAAGTTGCAGCTTCAGCCGAAACCATGGCTGTGACAACGCTTGGCAATTGGCGGCAGGGGGATCGGATAAACCTTGAACGCGCCCTTTGCCTTGGCGACGAGTTTGGCGGGCATATCGTATCGGGCCATGTTGACGGTTTGGCCGTGATTACCTCAATCACACCGGCTGGTGACAGCCATGTTGTGTGGCTCGAGGCGCCGCAAGCATTGGCCAAATTTGTTGCCCCAAAGGGGTCGGTTGCGCTTGATGGCGTGTCCTTGACGGTTAATGCGGTCAAGGGCAATGCGTTCAGCCTCAATATCATCCAGCATAGCTGGAATGTCACTGGTTGGGGACAGGCTGTTGTCGGGCAAAAGATGAATATGGAAATTGATATGCTGGCGCGCTATGTTGCCCGCCTTGCAGCGTTTGATAAGGATTAATGCAATGACCCCATCAAGCCGCAATGGTTTATCAACAATCGAAGAGGTGATTGCCGACGCCAAGGCAGGCAAGCTTTTCATCCTTGTTGATGACGAAGACCGCGAAAATGAAGGCGATCTATGTGTCATTGGTGAACATGCGACGGCAGATGCAATCAATTTTATGGCCAAATATGGCCGTGGACTAATCTGTCTTGCTTTGACGCGTACCCGCACCGAACAGCTTGGCCTGACGATGATGGAGCGCCGTAATGAATCGCGGCATGAAACCGCTTTTACTATCTCAATCGAGGCGCGTGAGGGCGTAACAACTGGCATTTCGGCCGCAGATCGCGCTCTGACTATCAAAACCGCGATTAATCCAAATTGTGGCGAACGCGATATCACTACCCCGGGTCATATCTTTCCATTGATTGCCCGCGATGGTGGAACTTTGGTTCGCGCTGGCCATACCGAAGCTGTTGTCGATATTGCGCGTGCCTGCGGCTCGGATCATCCGTCTGGCGTGATTTGTGAAATCATGAAAGATGATGGTGAAATGGCGCGTCTTCCCGATTTGATCGGTTTTGCCAAAGAACATGATCTGAAAATTGCATCAATTGCCGATTTGATCGCATGGCGGCGGCGTAATGAGTCGCTTGTTCAACGTACCGTCGAAAGAGCAATCACAACACGCATTGGCGGTGACTGGCGTATGGTGATCTATACTAATACGGTATCAAATATCGAACATATCGCCCTGGTAAAGGGCGATATCAGTGCCGGTGATCCTATTTTGGTGCGTATGCACGCGCTTGATCTGATGGCCGATCTTCTTGGCGCAGTGTCGGAAAAGCGCGAAGGTGACGAATTGGCAACAGCAATGGCAGCAATTGCCAAAGCCGGATGCGGCGTTATCGTTGTGTTGCGCGAATCCATCGCTTCCAGCCTTTCATCAATGGTTAGCCAGAAATTGAATATGACAAGTGACACAAGCGGTAACCGCGATTTGCGCGATTATGGCGTTGGCGCGCAAATTCTGACCGATCTTGGTATTCGCAAGATGATCTTGTTATCCGACACACGTCCAAATGTGGTGAGCCTTGAAGGATATGACCTTGAAATCACCGATTGGCAGCGCATTCATCAGGAGCAGACATAATGGCCGGACATTTTTTGATTGTTGAGGCGCGTTTCTATGGCGAGATCGCCGATGCGCAGGCCGCAGGCGCCGTTGCCGCCCTTGAGGCAGCAGGAGCAAGCTATGAGCGTGTTTCAGTGCCTGGTGCGCTCGAAATACCGGCTGCGATCGCCATGGCATCGATTGGCGACCGGCATTTTGATGGCTATGTTGCGCTTGGATGCGTTATTCGCGGTGAAACCAGCCATTACGATACGGTTTGCAATGAATCGGCACGCGGATTGATGGATCTGTCGCTAGCTGATGGATTGGCGATTGGTAATGGCATTTTGACCGTTGAAAATGAAGATCAGGCTTGGGCGCGTGCCGATGCAGCGCGCAAGGACAAGGGCGGTGATGCCGCTCGTGCGGCGCTGGCGATGGCAGCGTTAAAACAGGAATTTTGTGGTTAATCTGATGAGTGATGACAAACAAGCATTAAAAGCGGTTCCGGTTCGTCGCCGGTCTGCGGCACGTCTGGCAGCCGTTCAGATTATCTATCAAACATTGATTACCGGTCAGTCGGCGATCAATTTTGCACCACAATTCTTAGCGCATTACGCTGGTGATGCGGCAAAATCATTCAAGGTCAAAGATCTGGATGAAGGGCATCTAAATGCGCTTTATGCCGGTGTCGAACATGATGTTGTCGATATTGACGAGGCAATTGCAGTCCAGCTTGCTGAGGGATGGTCGCTTGATCGTTTAGCGCGGATCGAATTATCTTTATTGCGATGTGGAGCCTATGAATTGCGTTCAATGCCCCATATCCCCGCGCGTGCAGCGGTCAGTGAATATGCCGCTTTGAGCGATGCATGCGGATGCGATGTAGGGTTTGTGAATGCTGTTCTTGACCGCATGGCACATAACGCCCGCATTGTTGAGATGGGGAAATAGGTTCTGTCGGTCAGGATTAGCCGTTTACACTGTTGCTTGCTATTCGGTTGCTTGCCGGCGTTTCAAATTTGAGAAAATCTGCTCAATAACGCCGAATGTATCACCGGATGTTGGTGTTTTAGAATCGATATGCGCAACATTAAGGCCGCTTTTTTCATCAATTAAATCAATTTCTTGCAGGTTATTGTTTTCGTCAAATGAAAAGGCGTAAATCACCCGCGATTTGGTTTTGTTTATGCCGGCAACCGGCTGTTCCATAATTTGACTGGCATAATAGATTTTGCGGCTATCAAAAGCACCTTCAAAGCTTGGCCGGCCAAGCATGCCTATGATATCGGCGCGGTTGGTTTGGCCAATTTTGATTGTGTCCATCTCGGCCTGATTGATGACATGGCCATGTTCGCTGATCCGTTCGCCGCATCCGGCCAGAAAGCCAAGGCAGAAAATGCCGATGCCAACCGCGCCAAAGCCTTGCTTGATTTGGCGTAAGAAAGATAGTCGGGTCAAAGAGACACTGGTCATTATGGGGTTCCTGCGATATAGAAAGGGCCACGCGGCCATTTTGGTCACGCCAACAAATTAGGTCAATAATGCGGGATGTTGCAACAATGAACGAAAAAGCACAAGCATGGCTCGCCAATTTACTTGGCTGGGGGCAACGCCGACAGGCTGGTCATGCGGAAAAGCTGTATGCGGAGGCGGTTCGTTTAGCCCGAAATCCGGCCTTTTTTGATACATATGGCGTTGCCGATGATGTTGATGGGCGTTTTGATGCACTTAGCCTGATTGTGGCTTTAGTGATGCGAAAGTTGAAAACACTGGATGATGATGGCAAAGCATTGAGCCAGCAATTATTTGATTCGATGTTTTCTGACATGGATTTATCGCTTCGGGAAATGGGCGCAGGCGATATTGGTGTTTCAAAACGCGTTCGCGCCATGGCCGAAGCCTTTATGGGGCGTCTTGAGTATTATGTTTATGCCATTGACAATAATGATAAAAAATATTTTTCAGAAGCATTGAGTCGCAATTTGTTTCGCGGCAATGAAACCATTGATCCCCTGGCGAATGGCCTTGTTGATTATCTGTTTGCGCTGGTCAAGAAAATCGATAATCTTCCGGCTGAACAGGTTCTTGCGGGCAAGCTTGACATCAAATAGGCCAGCCCTGTTTTACGTTGTGCTCACAGTTTCACTTTGCGCTTATGCGGCAGGTGATACTTCTCCAACTATCTAGGATTGATCATTTTGAACCGGTAAAGCTTGATAAAACAGTCACCTTTGGCCGCTAAATAGCTTGGTAAAGATAAAAATATGCCTCTGATAAATTTGGATTCCGAAATCAATGTTGAACGCGTCCGGCCGGATACGGGCAGTTTCTATAAATTTGTTGCCACTGACGCCGAATGCCAGCTGTTAGCGGCGCGGTTTGATTTTATCGAGGTTGGGTCTTTGTCAGCTGAGCTTCGCGTTCGCAAAGCCGCGCGCGGTTGCTGGGATGTTTCGGGTCAGTTAAAGGGTGAGATTGTTCAGGCTTGTGGTGCAACTGGCGTCCCAGTCAGCGAGACTATAGATTTTCTGCTCGAAGAACGCTATGTTCGCACCGCCGGCGAC
>JADHOU010000042.1 GCA_016778825.1 Candidatus Puniceispirillum sp.
GCAACGCCGTGCGGTTCAAGATGCCGGTTTTTAAAAAGCCCTAACCAAGATGAAAGATCCGATCATGGCCGATCGCCAATTTACCGAAGATACGCTTGTCATTGCCACGCATAATGCTGGCAAGATGCGCGAAATTGGTGCGCTATTTGCCGGTTTTGATATTGATATTTTATCAGCTGCCGATCTTGGTCTTGCCGAACCTGATGAAACCGAAACCAGCTTTACCGGCAATGCAATCTTAAAAGCACGCGAAGCGGCCATGGCGTCGGGCAAGCCAGCACTTGCCGATGATTCGGGTTTGGCGTTAACAGCCCTTGATGGCGCCCCGGGAATCTATTCGGCACGATGGGCTGGGCCGGATCGTGATTTCAACCTTGCCATGGATGCTGTCGAGGCCGCGCTTGCAAAAACCGGCAGCACGGATCATAGCGCCGAATTTATTTGTGCGCTTGCGATTGTCTGGCCAGATGGGGATGAGGTTTGCGTCGAAGGCAAAGTGAAAGGCCAGCTTGTGTTTCCAGCGCGCGGCACAATGGGATTTGGCTATGATCCGATTTTTCAACCCGATGGTCACACGATTAGTTTTGGCGAAATGAACCCTGATGCCAAACATGCCATTAGCCATCGCGCCGACGCATTTGCGCAATTGCTGGCACGCTGTTTTGGCAAAGCCGATGGCCGGTAAGGCACAATCGGTGGTTTTTGATCAGGCCAGCCGGCCTTTTGCGCTTTATCTTCATTGGCCTTTTTGCCGCGCCAAATGCCCCTATTGTGATTTTAATTCGCATGTCAGCAATGATGTCGATACCAAGATTTTTGGTGATGCACTTTGCACCGAAATGAATCATATGGCGTCATTGATGCCATCACGCCCGCCCTTATCAAGCCTGTTTTTTGGCGGCGGCACGCCATCATTGATGCCGCCTGTACTGGTTGAAAGATTGATCCGCCATGCCGAAGATTTATTTAGCTTTACCGATAATATCGAAATCACCGCCGAGGCCAACCCGACCTCGGTTGAAGCAGAAGCCATGCTTGGATTTCAAAAAGCCGGCGTGAACCGCGTTTCAATGGGGGTGCAATCGCTTGATGATGCCGGTTTAAAATTTTTAGGCCGTGAACATTCGGCTACCGATGCGCTACACGCGCTTGATAAAGTCAACAAGGCCTTTGACCGCGTCTCGATTGATTTGATTTATGCGCTTCCCGATCAAAGCCCAAAAGCATGGCAAGCCATGCTTGGTCAGGCATTGTCGCTTGGGCTTGGGCATTTATCTTTATATCAATTGACGATTGAAGCTGGAACCGTTTTTCATACAAGACAGCGTCGTGGTGAGGTGATGGCGCTTGATGATGATCGCGCTGCCGATATTTATGAAATGACGCAGCAAATGACCCATGCCGCTGGCTTGCCAGCCTATGAAATTTCCAATCATGCAGCGCCCGGTCAGGAATGTCGGCATAATCTAAACTATTGGCAAGCGGGTGACTGGCTTGGTGTTGGGCCTGGTGCGCATGGCCGGTTTGCATTGCTTGATCCAACCAAAAATCTTGCTACCCGCAACGCCACGGTGACGAGACGCAGTCCAGTAGGATGGTTAGATGTGGTGGCGTCAAAAGGCCATGGCATCAAAGAGGCGCAAATTGACTCGCCGGCTGATTGGGCTAGCGAAATGGTGATGATGGGGCTTCGCCTGACAGACGGTATTAACCTTGGCGTGATCGAAAATCTTTGTGGACCATGTGATGACTGGCTTGATGGGGATGGCGTTGAACGGGCGATTGCGGCTGGCTGGCTTCGGCGCATGCCAAATCAATCCAGATTAATGGCCAGTGATGATGGGCGGTTGCGGTTAAATCATATTTTATCGACAATTCTGCGCTAACCAAACCAGCACTATAGCCCCCTCGCAGCCCAGAATTGGCGGTCAAATCTTGTTTGGTGCTGGACGAATGATCTTGGCCTCGCCCTTATTGATTTTGCGCAATTCAAAACTGCGGATATTGCGGCCGTTTGGCAGCAGGCGAAACGCCCCACTATAGCCTTGAAACCCGCTATTACTAACAAGCTGTTTTGACCAATCGCGATGATTTGATTTTGCCAAAGCCGCGACAAGCGCCATCGCATCAAACCCCACCCGCGCCAACTGGCCTGCCGGTTCTGCCCAGATTTCAGTCCAGTCAGCGTCAAAACGCGCATCAAGATTGCTTGGCCGTGTTGCAAATATCGCCCCTTGAAGCGATGGTTCGACCAAAAGCTGGTGCTGATCCCATAAGGCATTGCCAAGATAAAGCGCGCGATCCGGCCCAACATCATAAAAGGCAAGGACCGGCGCAGTGCGAAGCGCAAAAGCCGGATCACCTGCAAAAATCACCGCATCAAACGGGCTGTCGGCAAGTAGCGCTTCATCAGTTGGCGCGGTATAACGAGTAAAAGTGCGAATGGCATTTTTCAAATTGGTTTCATCGGCAAGGTCATCATCGCTTAGAACGCGCACCGCTTCGGGCGTTAACCCAAAATCCGCCAAACGTTGGCGAGCATGCGTCATAAGACGCTGCCCAAAAAGCGAATCTTGCGCAATCAAGGCAAAGCGGCGCTTGCCCGTGCTAACCGCATGACCAAGCAAACCGTCAAGCTGCTGTTCGGGAAGATAACCCATCAACCAGCGATCGGCACTGGCAACATCAACATTATTTGACAGCAATAGCATTGGTGGCCGCGAGCGACCATCGCGAAGCTGATCGGTGACAGTGCGTGCTTGCGTCACTGCATCAGTGAAAAGCGGGCCAATGAAAATATCAACATCACTATTCAAGCCAGTCATTGCCGCATTACCAGCGGTTTCACCACCCTTTGTGTCGAGAAATAAAATCTCGATCTTGGGATTGTTGATTTTAAATAATGCCATTTCAACGCTTCGCCGGATTTCCATGCCAAGCGCTGCATATTCACCACTTAACGGCACCAAAAGCCCAACACGAATAATCCCATAACCTTTTGGCGGCATCTCAAAAACTGGTTCAAAGCTTTGCGGCCGAATCCGGCTTGATAATAGTGCAAACGCCGCATCAAGTGCATCATCACTTAGCGATGGATCAGCGCCAATCGGTATCGATGGTTCGGTGGTTTCAATCACTTTATCATCGGTTTGAAACTGCCAGATGATCGAATCCATGATTGCATTTGCAGTGGCAAGATCGATTATGCTTTCCTGATCAGGTTTTTTTACATCTAAAGATTTGTTTGGAGACGACATGTCTGATGAGGTTTGTTTAATTTGTGATGACGAGCCTGTTTTTGTTGCGGCCGGAATAGATGATGACGGCATGGTGGCCGGTTGGCAGCCAGCAAGTGAAATCATCGTGATAGCTACAATCAACCCGTTGGTCTGCAGCCAGCATGGGTGAAAACCCTTTATCAAGCTTTGGCCTAATTGGTTCATCCATTCATTTTCAAACATAGTTTTCATATCCAAAACATCTTAGCAAATTTTGGCATTTTTTTGTTCAGCTTTCACAAAATATATCCCAAGACTTAATCAAGTTTTACCATGACGACTTTTGCCAAGCTTGTCATTGTCGGAAATTCTGATTCGGGATCATGCCCAATCAAACCATGATTAGATTGCATTATGCGCTTGTGAGGCGTCTTGCCATCGACCTATACTGGTCGCCTTATCCATGCATTTTAGGCGGCCAAAATCATGACGCAAAGCGCAGGACAATTGGTGGTCATCGCAACACCGATTGGCAATCTTGGCGATTTATCGCCGCGCGCGGCCGAATGGCTGCAAAAGGCCGATATTCTAGCATGTGAAGATACCAGAATGACGCGTAAATTATTGACGCTAACCGGTTTGCGTACAGCGGCAAAATTCATGCCCTATCATGATCATAACGGACAAACCATGCGGCCCAAGCTGCTTGAGGCCATACAAAATGGCAAAATAATTGCGCTTGTAAGCGATGCTGGCACGCCGCTTGTTTCCGACCCCGGATACAAGCTTGTTGCCGCTTGCCATGATATGGGAATTTCAGTCACGGCAATCCCCGGACCAAGCGCGGTTCTGGCTGGTCTTGCCGCCGCAGGCCTGCCAAGTGACCGGTTTTTATTTGCCGGATTTGTGCCACATAGCCAGAAAGCCGCAAAAACGGCCTTTCGTGAATTTACCAATCTTAGCGTCACAAGCATCTGGTTTGACTCACCGCGACGTCTTGGTGCCAGCTTGCAGATCATGCATGAAATATTCGGCGATCGGCTGGCCGTAATTGCCCGCGAATTAACCAAATTGCATGAATCCTATCACCGCGACTCGCTGGCGCTGCTTGCCGAGTTTTATCAACAAGCGGCACCACCCAAAGGCGAAATTGTCATTCTGGTTAGCGGCATGACGGCAAGCGATGATACATTTGACACCGCCAAATTAACCGCAATGTTGCGAGAAGAAATGCAGGCAACAAGCCTTCGTGATGCAGTACAGACAGTCAGCCAGATTTCTGGCCAATCGCGGAAAACCATCTATTCATTGGCCATTGATCTTGACAGGGGAAATTGATCGCTAGCCAAATAGCGCAGCACCAAAGCAGCGTTATTATTTCTTGCTAAGAACCCGACATTCACAACTTTTGATTGCCAATTTGATTTCATCATCATGCAAGCCGGACAAAACTTTGGATTGGCAAGATTACCCATTTTAACAATGCATGGGGATTTGCCGCAAATGACCTTGACCGATGATTCGCAAAGCGTCACATTAAGGGCATTAGAACTCAAGCGATTAGGAATGCACATATGCCAGCTGTTCGTCGGGCGCGTTTCGTGCCAACCGCCATTTTTCTCTTGCTTGCGAGCGTCGGCCTTTCGGGATGCGCCAGTACCGTTATTGGGGTTGGAACGGCTGCCGTTGCCGCCTCGACAACCGAAAAAGGATTTTCCACTTCGGTTGCTGATACCCAAATCCATGCCAAGCTGACCGACCGGTTTATCAAAAGCAACTTTTCGCTTGTAACCGCGGTTGATATTTCAGTGAACGATGGGGCGGTTCTGCTGACTGGCAAGGTAAAAACACCTGAAGAAAAAATATTGGCAACAAAATTGACATGGGAAGTTCGCGGGGTTCACGAAGTGGTCAATGAATTGCAAATTAGCGATTCATCCTCGATCAAGGATATTGCCAAGGATCTTGCAGCAAGCGCGACCTTGCGTACCAAGCTCATCACCGATGGCGAGATTTCGTCACTGAATTTCAGCATTGATGTTGTCAATGGCACAATCTATCTGTCAGGCGTTGCCGCAAATGCTGACGAGATGAACCGTGTGGTTGCGCATGCGCGTGATGTTCGCTTTACCCAACAGGTGGTGAATTACATCATCCTGCAAACCGACAAGCGGCTGTAATTCAACTGATGAGTCTTTCAATCGCCATTCAAATGGATCCGGTCAAAACGCTTCAGATCGCCGGAGACACAACCTTTGCGCTTGGTCTTGAAGCGCAAAAACGCGGCCATAGCCTGTGGTATTATACAGCTGACAAGCTAAGCCTGAATGAAGGCAGCATTACCGCCCGCGGGCAGGATGTCATTTTTTATGATCAGGCTGGTGCGCATTTTAAAACCGGCGCAATCGAAACACGGCCTTTGCAGGAATTTGACATTATTTTGATGCGGCAAGATCCACCATTTGATATGGCCTATATCACCGCAACACATTTGCTGGAAATGCTTGGCCCGCAAACCATGGTTGTCAATAATCCAGCCGAAGTCCGAAACGCACCAGAAAAGCTCCTTGTCACGCTTTATCCTGATTTGATGCCAGCAACCTTGATCAGCCGTGATCCAGAAACGATTATGGCGTTTCGCCAGAAATATAAAGACATCATTATAAAGCCGCTATTTGGCAATGGTGGCGCTGGCGTTTTCCGATTGCAGCCAAATGATCAGAATTTAAGCTCACTTCTGGAAATGTTTTTTGGTGCCAGCCGCGAACCAGTCATGGTACAGGTCTACCTCCCATCGGTTCGTGATGGTGATAAGCGCGTCATTCTGGTTGATGGTGAGGCTGTTGGCGCAGTCAACCGAATTCCCAATGAAGGCGAAGCCCGGTCAAATTTCCATGTTGGTGGCAGCGCGGCTAAAGCTGGGTTAACCGATCGTGATCTGGAAATCTGCGCGGCCATTGGCCCCGAATTACGCCGCCGCGGTTTGTTGTTTGTCGGTATTGATATCATTGGCGATTACATGACTGAAATCAATGTAACCTCGCCAACCGGCATTCGCGAAATCCAGCGTTTGTCAGGCATTGATATTGCGGCGTTGGCATGGGATGCGATTGAACGCAAACACCCAACTTATACAAGCAACGGCATCGCCCGGTAAGCCAAGGCTTCGGCAAGCCCAACAATCACCATGGCAGGCAAGCCATTGGCAATATGAATCTGAACCGTAACGGCACTCATTTCAATGCCCCGAAATGCGATCGTATGAATTTGTGCGTACATTGATATCGGCCCGACAGATCATCCAAAAGGATCAGGTGCCAATTGTTTCGATGAATATTTTGGTTTCAAATATATTTGAAAAAACAGCATTTTACCGGAACTCACTGCTGATACGCCCATGATTTAGCGATCGCCTAAAGCTGAGATTTTGCCAAGACCAAAGGCCCAACAGGTGCACCGCCAAGAACATGCATATGCAGATGTGGCACTTCTTGATGACTGTCCAAACCGGTATTAGAAATAACCCGATAGCCGGTTTTGCTGATGCCAGTTAATTCGGCAACACGATGAACGGCTTTGGTAAAGGCGGCCATTTCAACAGCGCTGGCAGTCGCCGCAAAATCGGCCCAGTCACAATAAGCACCTTTTGGAATCACCAGAATATGAACAGGTGCCTGCGGGTTGATATCGGCAAAGCTAAGGGTATGTTCATCTTCGTCAATTTTCTGGCACGGAATTTCGCCGCGCAGAATTTTGGCAAAAATATTATTGCTGTCATAGGTCATGGTTACAGCTCTTTATGATAATAATATCCCGGAACATAGGCACCATCGACCTTGGCGTAATGATCATTTGTCGCATAGCGTTTGAAATTGCGTGCCTCAAATGATTGGATGGCGCGATCCTGCGTTGCGCGTACATCAAGATTGATCATCAAAAACCCTTCGGATTTCGCCAGCGCTTCTGCCTCGGCAACAATCATTTGTGCAAGGCCATGACCACGTGCCCAAGGCGCAACAAAGAATGTTGTCAATTGACAGGCAAATTTTTGGGCTTCGTTGTTTTTTGGCGGATGCACAATCTGACAGCTGCCGGCAATCACCTTATCGAGACGTGCCAAAATCAAATGCCGGTCGGGGATCATCTGTACGCCGCGCCAGTAATCTTCCATCACCGATTTTGGTGGAGGCGACAGCCAGCCAAAACCACCACCAGCAAGAATTGCCGCTTCGGCCGCATCACTCAATTCATGAATATCGCGTTCGGTTAATTGATCCACCGTTTCGACAGACAATTTGGCAATATGATCACGAAAAATTTCAGGTGTCATTTGTCTTTCCTTTATGGCAACCTTTGTCTTTCCTTTTTGGCAGGCCAGTGAGGCGCGGCACAGGCACGGTTGCTTTAGGCTTTGAAATACCGCTGACGGCAATAGGGGAAAATAGGCAAAAAAGTCATAAGGTCAACTGCGTTATTCTAGCACAAAAAAGATTTTTCACCAATTGACGCTAATTCACAGTTTGGTGAAACATCACAAAATCGGGCTAAGATGTGTTGAGCTGTTCAATTTCATCAATGAATTGCTGGCATTCGGTTGCTGACAGCCGGTTGATATTCTGTGCCAAAAGATTGGCAAGATACACCGCCTCAGCGGTTTGATTTCGAACGTCAATCGATGGCTTTGGGTGCGACAAGCTCGCCAGCCGTTTCAATTCTTCAGCATCATCCCAGATCAACCCAAGCCAAACACATATCTGATCAACAACAACTGGCGATGGCTGGCCACGCGCACCAGTTTCAAGCGCTGATATATAGGCTTTAGAAACGCCCAAAAATTCGGCTTGCTGTTGCTGGGTCAGGCTTTTCTGGCGTCGCCATTCGCGCATTTTCAAGCCAAAGGGCGTCATCGCTACCGGCTCCGTTGGCGGCGCAATAACACATATAGCGCACCGCTGCCACCATCATGTGGACGCGCCTCGGCCAAGGCCAAAATATGCGGCGACAAAGGCTGGCGTTTTAACCAATTGGGAACATGGCCGCGAAGAATGCCCGCCCCTTTACCGGTAATGACAAGAACGCAGCGGCATCCATCGCGCGCCGCCGTTTCGATAAATTGTGCTAACCGGCTCTCAGCGCGGGGTGCGGTTAGACCATGCAGATCAAGCCGCCGGTCAACTGGCACATCACCCCGAAAAAGCCGCCGCTGGGTCCGCCCATCAATACCGGCCCGCTCGCCTTGACGCAAATCAAGCGGATTGGCTTTTTTGGCTGGTGCTGATGATGGTGCGGCAATCGGCGGTCGTGCAGGTTTGACTGGTGGTTTCTGCGGTCGGCCAGACGGTTTTGCCAAAGGTTGTGCCAAATGATCGGATTGGGCAAAAATCGCAGCAAATTCAGCCAATTCAATGGTCGATTTTAGTGGTGTAACCTCAGTGATCACCCGTTGCCATAAAACCGTATCATCGTCTGATTTGATAATGCGTTTCTTGGGCATGTTGGGCCTCAATCAGTCTTCGGCGGACTCGGACTCAGTCTCGACCAGTTTCCAGTTTGGATCAGACAAAGTCAAATCGCGTTCAAATGTCCAAATATCGGTAAATTCACGCGCGCCCGATTCATCTGCCTCAATCGCCTCATCATTTTCATCCTTGGCAATGCGTGTCTGCACCGAATGAAAATGCACAGTGATGCTGGCAAGCTGATCGATGATTGAAATATTTAAGATGCTGGCTTCGCGAATATCATCCAAAGTGATGACAAGGCTTTCTTTAGCCTTTGCCCGCGCTTGGATCGATGCAGTAAAGCTTTGCAAAAGATCATAGCCCAATAGCCGTTTCAACGTGGTGAGATCGCCTTCTGCATAGGAGGTCAAAATCATTTCAAAAGCGGCGCTGGCACCGTCAAGAAACTGCTTTTCATTAAAGCTGCGATCAATCTTGCGCATCGCATCAAGCCCGTGAAGCGCAACCGGTGCTTCGTCCGCAGCCTTGGGATGCAGTGAAATAGGTTCATTATCATTTTCGGTGTCTTCAAACCGATTTGCGCGGCTTTCATCCTGCGGCTGTTCATAGCCTGTGCGCTGGCCAAGCACCGACCGAAGGCGCAGCACCAAAAGAACAGCGATAACGG
>JADHOU010000043.1 GCA_016778825.1 Candidatus Puniceispirillum sp.
GAATCTGAAGGTCATAAACTGCTTCCCATTGGCGTTTTGCAACAGCTTATCCGCTTTTATGGTGACAAGATGGAACCGATTTTATCGCGCTATCTCGAACGGTCGATGAACGCATTTCTTGATCATCAAGTCCAAGCCGAAGACGCGCTTGGTGCCAGTTTTGACGCCATCCGTAGCAGCGGAAACGGCACAGCAGCAGCCAAGAATGTGACCTCAACGGATAATCTAAAGCTCATTCGCGATGAATTTGACCAATTAAAGGCCAAGCTCGATCGGCTTGGCTAGATCCAGCTAAAGATTGCTCAGCTGATAGGCGATAGCTTCACAATCATTATAGGCATCAGGTTTGGATGTTCGAATTCGAACCGATTGCACATCATCCAATGCCCGTAACGCGTCAAACAAGGTTCGCGCCAAGGTTTCTTGAAGATCATAATGACGCGCCGAAACAATGCTTAAAATCGTTTCGCGGATAAGGTCGTAATTCAATGTCCTATCAACCTTGTCATCCACAGGCTCGGTTGCTGGATAGAGCCGCACTTCAGCGTCGATTTTGATCCGCTGCGTGTTGGCGCGCTCGGCGTCATAGATGCCAATCGAGGCTTGGCATTCCAAACCTTGTAAAATAAACCGCCGGTCCATACCGCAACTCCACAATATCCAAATCGCCTCAAAGGCTATTGACCATCCAATCAGGACGAATGTCGCAAGCCTCACAATAAGGCAATGCCGCGCGTGACCGAAACAATCCATGATCAGTGACCAGAACGCTTGTCATGCCAGCGGCATTCCCCCCGAGTATATCAGTGTGTAAGCTATCACCAACCATGGCAATGCGTTTATGATTTAGCGGCTGGTCAAGCAATCTTGCCATCCGCGCCAGCGCCAAATCAAAGGCGGGCTGATAGGGTTTGCCATACCATCTAACATCAATTTCTATCGCGCGAATCGCCGCCTTTTGCATCATGCGGGCTGTCCAATAGCCCGGTTCGGCGGAAAATTGGTCATTGGCCTGCGGTGCGCTGACATCAGGATTGGCGATGTGAACCGGACGTGGGCGCGCCATCATCGCCGCCTCAAAAGCCGCCTGATCCGACTCACCCCATTCGATCGCCCCCAAAAACACAAACGCATCAGCACGAGTCCAGAAATCATCATCATGGCCATAAATCATTATATTTTTGCCAGCAAGCGGTTCAATCACCCGTCCAAAACAACCAATAATATCATCAGTTGCCAAAAGCGCTTCGGGCGATCCAGCAAGCTGGGCAACAAGCGCATCACGACTGGACAAAACATCATCGCGTTTGATCGGAAGCTGCCAGTCCTGATATTTCACAAATGCGCGTTCAGCTGAAAAACTGCCGCCATTGGTCAGAACCAGCACCGGCTTGGCCTTGCTGGCAGCCGCATCAAGTAATGTTTTGATTCCCTCAATCGGGCCATCACCAATATTGATGACCCCATAGCCGTCAAGCACCAGCCCGTCAAATTCATCCAAAATATCAATAAGCCGCGGCGATGTTTGGCATGCGCCATCCCTGCCTGCCACTGGCATGATTGGCCGCAAAGCCTGATAGATTGCCATCACCGCATCAAGGCCAAGCGCATCTGAGGCCAAAATCTTAACATGCTCAATCTCAACCTGCTTTATTTCAGCCAGCACGGCGATATCCTCTTTGCACCTGATTTATGACGATGTGCAAATCCCATCATCGGTGGAGCATAGAGACAAACAGCCTAATTTTCCAGTCGCACCGCGGTGATGAATTGTTTGAACGTCTCACACCATATTACCACCGCATCATATTCATCAAGATCAATGGCTGGCGGAAGATCCAGCGCAAAATTTTCAAAAGTCTTCACCGCACCTATTTGCCGTGATTCGGCCTTTATCGCCAGAAAGCTCGTGCCATCATCAACAAATTCCGGCGCAAGATACAGCCGGTAATCAGGGTTGGGCGAAATTGTGCCATCAAGCCAGATTTTATTGGCATTCATCATTATGGTGCCATCACCCCTGTGAAGCACATCTGATCCAGGCAGATCACGAACGAATCTGCCGCGCCGTTCAGCACTGCTTGCAAGCGCCTGCACCGCCGCCTAATCAAGACCCAGACCCGCGGTTAGAATCGGCAAAAAATAAACCCCAAGACCCAACCCAACCGCACCGCCAATGCCAAGACCTGCAATCAACCCGAAAATAGCGGCACGTCCAGCCTTTGCACAAATCCATCACATGATAGCCAAGCCAGCCCTATTCGTGCCCCTATCAAGCTGGCTATTGGTATTTTCTGTCAAGTTGGCGTGCCTCATTTTCGGCGCATCAGAAAAGTTTTTTCTTGCCTGCAAATCATACCCATAAGATGCTTTTGAAACGGTGCGGTTTGGCACCGTAAAACAGCAGGCTTGGCAGTTAGCATTATGAAACTTCAAACGATTGAAACACATATTGTAAAAACGCCGCCACCGGGCTTTGGCGGTCGTTATTTCATTTTTGTGGTTTTGCAAACCGCCTGCGGCATTCGCGGATATGGCGAAATCTATGCTGCCAGCTTTGCCCCCGAAACAGTGTCGACAATGGCGGCAGATGTGTTTGGTCGTTATCTTGAAGGTCAAAACCCATTTGAAATTGAACGATTCTGGCGGCGCGCCCATGGATCGGGGTTTTCGCACCGACCCGACCCTTCCATGCAGGGCGTTGTCAGCGGGCTGGAAATGGCCTGCTGGGATATTGTCGGCAAAGCGCTTGATCGGCCTGTCTATGATCTTCTTGGGGGCAAGGTGAATGAGTGGCTGCGAACCTATACCTATCTTTACCCGCGTGCCGATCAAGATGCAGCCAGCTTTTATAATGATGCCAGCGCCAGCGCCGAAGCTGCCGCCGGTTATGTCAGTGATGGCTTTACCGCTGTCAAATTTGATCCGGCTGGCCCTTACGGTGTTTTTGATGGTCGCCAGCCAGATTTGGACGCGCTTCGCCGGTCGGAAGATTTCTGCCGCGAGATCCGGGCGGCGGTTGGCGATCGCGCCGATCTGCTGTTTGGCACGCATGGCCAATTTACCCCGGCTGGGGCGATCCGGCTTGCCAAGCGGCTCGAAGCCTTTGACCCGTTGTGGTTTGAAGAGCCAACACCGCCTGATATGCCCGAAGCGATGGCCAAAGTGGCAAACGCCACCTCAATTCCAGTTGCCACTGGCGAGCGGCTTTGCAGCAAATATGAGTTTTCGCGCGTCCTGCAATGCGGGGCAGCCGCCATTTTACAGCCGAATCTTGGGCGTGCTGGTGGGATTTTAGAGGGCAAGAAGATTGCCGCCATTGCCGAGCCTTATTATGCACAGATTGCCCCGCATCTTTATTGTGGGCCGGTTGTTGCCGCTGCCAATATCCAGCTTGCCGCCTCGATACCCAATTTCCTGATTCTCGAATCAATCCAGAAAATGGACGGGTTTCACGCCGCGTTGCTTGCCAA
The DNA here is from genome assembly GCA_016778825.1 of Candidatus Puniceispirillum sp. GTDB lineage: Bacteria > Pseudomonadota > Alphaproteobacteria > Puniceispirillales > Puniceispirillaceae > UBA3439. The sequence goes on from JADHOU010000043.1 coordinate 3,474, forward strand.
ACCGCTTTGTTGGGAAGATGGGCACATCATTCCGCCAACGACGCCCGGGCTTGGCATTGAATTAAATATGGATGTTGTTGCCCAAAATCCGTGGGATGGGTCAAGGCTGCATCTCGAAATGGCACCGCATCCCTTTGATCCGGGGCGCGATGGCCCCTTTGCCGGCGGCTAGCTGGCGGCGGCGATATCGCCGTTGAATTTGCGGTGAAACCGACTGCCAATCGCATTTGCATGCGTTACCAGCCGCAGCCCGCTCGAAGCCAAGACAATGACGCGGCGTAAAACCATGATAGAAAAGGGGAACAAAAGCATCTGGACACTTGACAGCGAGACCTCGAAGCGTATATTTCAGCCCGCTGTCGTGCTTTAACATTGTTGTTTAAGCGCCGCTGCCCCATTGGTGGGGGAAAAGCGACTGGCCGGAAACCCGTCCACAGCTGATGAGATGATTGAGGTGACTAAAGGCTTTTGCGACTATCGCGGGTCTTTCGCCACCAAACTGTTTAGGTAAGGAAGATCGCCATGTACGCTTTGGTGAAGACCGGTGGCAAACAATATCGCGTTTCAAAGGATGACACCATTCTGGTGGAACGTCTGTCCGCTGAGGAAGGCGAACAAATCATTTTGAACGACATCGTCATGCTTGGCGATGGCGACAAAGTTACGATTGGCACACCGCTTGTTGATGGCGCTGGTGTCAGCGCAACGGTTGTCCGCCAGACACGTGGGCCAAAAATCATTATCTTTCGCCGCAAACGCCGGAAAAACCATCGGCGCACCCAAGGTCATCGTCAGGATTTAACCCTGCTGAAGATCATTGATATTGCCGAAGATGCAAAAAGCCTGAAAACAGCAAAGCCTGCTGCCAAGGCCGCGCCGAAAAAAGCCGCTGCAATTGATGCGCCTGCCAAAAAGGCCGCCGCACCAAAAGCCGCCGCTGCGAAAAAAGCTGCGCCTAAGGCCGCCGCTGCGAAAAAGCCAGCTGCAAAAAAGGCCGCAACAAAAGACTAGATAAAGACGATGCCGCAATCGCGGTTATGAACAGATAGAAGGTTGGTAGAAAATGGCACATAAAAAAGCAGGCGGTAGTTCCAGAAACGGTCGCGACTCGGCTGGCCGCAGACTTGGTGTAAAAAAATTTGGCGGCGAGGGCGTTCTTGCTGGCAATATCATTGTTCGCCAGCGCGGAACTAAAGTGAATCCCGGACAAAATGTCGGCATGGGCAAAGACCACACATTATTTGCACTGATCGAAGGCAAGGTTGCTTTCCGTGAAAAATCAGGTGGCAAGATGTTTGTGGCAGTCGAGCCGATGGCCGAGGCTGCTGAATAGCGCCTTTGGCATCAAAATGATGCATGGAGCGTGGTTTATTCCGGCAGCCGTGCAATGATTGAAGGGGGATGACGATTGTTATTCCCCTTTTATTTATCGGGTGACGCATATTGCCACGGCAACGCCATGATGGGCATGGCAAATGGCGTTGATAACCTTGCCGCATCAAACCCCCGAATGATAAATCGGAACCATTGTAATGAAATTTCTCGATCAGGCTAAAATCTACACCCGTTCAGGGCATGGCGGGCCGGGGGCAATCAGCTTTCGCCGCGAAGCGCATGTGCCTTTGGGCGGACCTGATGGCGGCGATGGCGGGCGTGGCGGCGATATTGTGGCAATGGCGGTGAATGGCCTGAACACGCTTATCGATTATCGCTATCAACAGCATTTCAAGGCCGAATCGGGCCGTCCGGGTGCCGGACGTGACCGCAGCGGTGCTTCTGGCAAAGATGTGATTATGCGGCTGCCGATTGGAACACAAGTCCTATCGGATGATCAGCAAACCGTAATTGCCGACCTGACTTATGAGGGGCAGACCATCATTCTTGCCAAGGGCGGTACCGGCGGAAAGGGCAATGCCTTTTTCAAATCTTCAACCAATCGTGCGCCACGGAAATCACAACCTGGTGAAGACGGTCAGGAAATGTGGGTCTGGCTTCGGCTGAAACTGATTGCCGATGCCGGCCTTCTTGGCATGCCAAACGCCGGAAAATCAACCTTCTTAAGCGCGGTTTCGGCAGCACGTCCCAAAATTGCCGATTATCCTTTTACCACGCTTCATCCCAATCTTGGCGTTGTTGGCATTGATGGCAAGGAATTTGTCATGGCTGATATTCCGGGGCTGATCGAGGGCGCGCATGACGGCGCAGGTCTTGGACACCGGTTTTTGGGGCATGTCGAACGCTGCCGGATTTTGCTGCATCTGATTGATGCCACTGGCGAAGATCCTGTTGCCGCATGGAAAATGCTTCGCAATGAACTCAAAGCCTATGGCAGTGATCTTTATGACAAGCCGGAAATTGTCGGGCTGACCAAATTGGACGCAACGCCAGAAGATTACGCTGCCGATCTTGCCATTGCCTTGCAAGAGGCAGGCGCAGGACAAGTGCTGGCGTTGTCGTCAGTCACCGGGAGCGGCGTCACAACAATGCTTCGCCAGCTTATCAATGTGATTGAAACAAGTCGGGCCAAAGAAGCGGAGCCCAAAGAGGCTGTGCCATGGTCACCGTAACAACAGCTTTCAAAAACCATATTTTTGACGATGCGAAAATCATCGTTATCAAAGTTGGGTCATCCCTTCTTGTTGACGAAGATCAAAACGCCATCAATACAGCATGGCTAAGCGGCATCGCCACTGATATCGCGCGGCTAAAGGCAGCTGGGAAAGATGTTGTGGTGGTATCAAGCGGGGCCATCGCGCTTGGGCGGCGTTTGCTGAAAATAAATCACAATAAATTGAAATTGCAGGAAAAGCAGGCAGCCGCGGCAACGGGTCAAGTGTTGCTGGCGCATGCATGGATGGACGCGCTTGGTGCGCATCAGGTGCAAACAGCGCAAATTCTGCTATCGCCTGATGATACCGAAACAAGACGCAAACATCTCAATGCCCGCACCACGATGATGGCGCTTTTACAACTCAATGCCGTGCCGGTGGTCAATGAGAATGACACGGTTGCCACAGCGGAAATTCGCTTTGGCGATAATGACCGGTTGGCGGCGCGTGTTGCCGCGATGATTGGGGCTGATTTGCTGGTTCTTCTATCGGATGTTGATGGGCTTTATACGGCCAATCCAAATGGCGATAATACCGCAACCCATATCGGCAAGATTGTACAAATCACCCCTGACATCATGGCTATGGCAGGGCCGGCCAATGCCGCCTATGCTTCGGGCGGCATGGTAACCAAGCTTGAGGCGGCGCGCATTGCCACATCGGCCGGTTGTCAGATGATTATTTGCAATGGACAAAGCCCAGCACCATTATCACGCCTAGAAGCCGGGGCAAAATGCACCATCTTTGCCGCAGCGTTAAGCCCACATACCGCCCGCAAACAATGGATTGCCGGTGCGCTCACCCCTAAAGGAACAATCCGCATTGATGATGGGGCGGCACGCGCGCTTCGCGCCGGACGATCGCTTTTGCCAGCAGGTGTTATCGCTGTTCATGGACAATTCGAACGTGGCGATTTGATCGAGATCGAAGATAGCGCCGGTCTGGTCATCGGGCATGGCTTGTCAAGCTATGGTCATAAAGACGCCATGGCGATTCGCGGTCATAAAAGCAATGAAATCGAATCCGTGCTAGGCTATCGTGAACGTGATGAAATGATCCATGCCGATAATCTGGTCATGAGTGACAGCTAGGGCAAAACGCCAGCTAGATGAATATAGGCCAAAAAACGGGCTGAAAAACGGGAAAGATATGGCACAGAAATTAGACAAAATCAGTGATGCCACCGCCCTGATCGGGGCGATGGTTACACGGTCACGCGCCGCGCAATCGGTTCTTGGCAAAAGTGATTTTGCGTCACGATGTGCCGCCCTGCAAGCCGCAGCCGATCAGATTCGTACCCAATCCGCCGCCATTCTTGAGGTCAATGCCAAAGATGTTGCCGCGGCCAAGGCAAGCGGCATCAGCGGTGCCTTTATCGACCGGTTAACGCTGAATGACGAACGCGTTGAAGCGATGGCAACCGGCCTTGAAGCGATGATTCGCCTGACCGACCCGATTGGCCATGAATTGGCGCGCTGGCAACAGCCAAACGGGCTTGATATTGCGCGGGTGTCAACGCCGCTTGGCGTGATTGGCATCATTTACGAATCACGGCCAAATGTCACAATTGATGCGGCTGGGTTATGTATTATCGCTGGCAATGCTGCCATTTTGCGCGGCGGTAGTGATAGCCAGCTTACCGCCAGCCTGCTTGCCGCCATCATGGGTGATGGGCTTGCTACGGCTGGCCTGCCGCGTGATGCGGTGCAGATGGTGCCAACAACCGACCGGCAGGCCGTTGGTGCCATGCTTGGCGCGGTTGGCGGCATTGATGTACTGATTCCCCGCGGTGGGCGCTCGCTTGTCGAACGCGTTCAAACCGAAGCGCGTGTTCCAGTTTTTGCTCATCTTGAAGGTATTTGCCATCTTTATATCCATGCTGATGCCGACCCGGATAAGGCGCGGCAAATTGCAGTAAATGCCAAAATGCGGCGAACCGGCATTTGCGGCGCGGCTGAAACATTGCTTATTGATGCCGCCATTGCCAAAGACCTTCTTGGCGCGATTGCCGATGATCTTTTGGGCGCTGGCTGTGCGCTTCGCGGTGATGCGGCGGCATGTGACCTTGTGCCAGCCATGACCCCTGCCACCGAAACCGATTTTTACACTGAATATCTGGATGCGATTCTATCGGTTGCCATTGTCGATGATATTGGATCTGCAATTGCCCATATCGCCAAATATGGGTCGGCGCATACTGATGCGATTATCACCGAATCAGCCGCTGCCGCAGCGCAGTTTTTTGCCGAGGTCGACAGCGCGATTGTCATGCATAACGCCTCGACACAATTTGCCGATGGCGGCGAATTTGGCATGGGCGCCGAAATTGGCATTGCCACCGGGCGATTACATGCGCGTGGGCCTGTTGGCGCAGCGCAATTAACCAGCTTTAAATATGTTGTTCGTGGCAATGGCCAGATACGCAGCTAGCCATCATCATCAAATGCCGTTGCTGTTTCACAGCCGGACAAGCCTGAAAATTGGTCTTGTTGGTGGCTCGTTCAATCCGGCACATGATGGCCATATTCATGTTGCGCTTGAGACGCGTCGTGCCTTGAATCTTGATCAAATCTGGTGGCTTGTCAGCCCGCAGAATCCACTCAAAAGCACAGCTGGCATGGAATCACTTGCCACAAGGTTGGCACATGCTCGTAAAATTGCTGCGCCCTATCCGTTTTTGCGGGTTTTGAGTCCCGAGGCTGGTCTGCCCCAAAACTATACCTACAACACATTGACTTATTTGAAAAAAACAATGCCACTGGCGCGTCTTATCTGGGTCATGGGCGCGGATAATCTGGATCAGTTTCCGCGCTGGTACCGGCACCAAGATATGATTCGGCTACTACCCATTGCCGTTATCGACCGTCCAAGCTATTCTATGAAGGCTATAGCGGCTGGTCGGTGGTTGCTAGGACGGCGTTATCAGGTTGCAAAAATGCGCCACGCCATTGCAATAGGATCTTTGAAACTGCCGAGCTGGTGCTTTATAGCTGGACAACGTCACGCGGCTTCGGCCACGGAGATAAGGCAGCAAGCGCAAAGTGCAAATGCCTAAATCCGACCGTAGCCCGCAATAAAGGGAATTGAACATTTTGACAGGAGATACCCATTTCTAAAGCGCAAACTGCATTAAACGCAGACCAGATCCTTCGTTTGATCACAACCTCTCTTGACGACGACAAAGCCGAAAATATCCTGACAATCCCGTTACAAGGTAAATCC
>JADHOU010000044.1 GCA_016778825.1 Candidatus Puniceispirillum sp.
GAAGCGCCCGTTCCGATTTTAAGCCAAAGCCGCGTTCGCCAGATGCCGGGCGGGGCTGCAAATGTGGCCTGCAATCTGGCGCAACTGGGGCTGCATGTGCATTTGATTGGCGTTTGCGGCGATGATGAAGCTGGCAAATCATTGCATGACGAATTGGCAAAACTTCCCGCAATCCGCTTTGATCCGGTCATCATCACCGGCAGACCAACAAGCCTGAAAACGCGTTTTCGGGCTGGCAGCCAGCAAATTTTGCGCGTTGATGAAGAGGTCACAAGCGATATTGACGCTGCCGCCGCCGAACAATTTACCAAACATGCCCTGCCCACGATTCAGGATGCCGATCTAGTGGTGCTGTCTGATTACGCCAAAGGCGCCTTGCCGCTATCGCTTCTTGAAAACATCATTGCCCATGCCAAGGCGAAAGGTAAAATGATCATCGCCGATCCAAAACGTGCCGATATCTCGGCCTATTCCGGTGTCGATCTGCTAACGCCGAATCTGGCAGAATTGCAAAACACCACTGAACAGGCATTGAGTTCAATTGAAGCGATTGGTGATGCAGCAACCGCGCTTGCCAAAGAATTTGGCATTGGCAGCATTCTAACCACCATGAGCGCACGCGGTATGATGCTTAGCAAGGCTGATGGCACCCAATTCCATGATCCAGCAAGCGCACGCGATATTTTCGATGTGTCTGGTGCTGGCGATACGGTGGTGGCGATGATTGCTGGTGCATTAGTTGCTGGTGCTGATTTAGACGATGCTGTCCGGTTGGCCAATCACGCTGCCGGTGTTGCCGTTGGCAAATCGGGAACCGCCATTGTTGCGCCAGGTGAAGTTTTGGCGCATTTAGCAGGCACGCCGCCACCAACCGATTGGCCAAGCGTTGCAATGCAATGCACCGATTGGCGCGATGCTGGTCAAAAAATCGCTTTTGCCAATGGTTGTTTTGATTTGCTGCATCCGGGGCATATCCATCTTTTGAGGGAAGCGGCACGCAATGCTGAAAAGTTGGTTGTTGGCTTGAACGGAGATACCTCTGTCAGGCGTTTAAAGGGCGCTGGACGCCCAAATCAATCAGCCGAGCTGCGAAGCGCCGTTCTGGCTGCATTGCCCTTTGTCGATGCCGTAGCGGTATTTGACGAGGACACACCTTTTGACCTTATTGCAACCTTGCAGCCTGATATCATCGTAAAAGGCGGCGATTATACCGCCGATCAGGTTGTTGGCGCGGATATTGTGGCGGCACGCGGTGGACAGGTGCTGATCATCTCGACCCTTGATGGTCATGCGACAAGCAAGCTGATTACCGCCTAACCCATAAAAAAACGGTGCGTTCCGCCATTGGCAAAACACACCGCTTTATCGTCAGAGGTTATGGCTAGTCGATTTTTTGACCTTCCCAATGCGGCACATCTTTGCCTTCAAGAACCGCCTCGAACGATCGCAGGCGCTTGTAGATTGAAATCAACTCGACGATTGTTGACCAGCTACGAACCAGAAACTGCAGGGATGATTCAACCCGTCCGAATGCCCGCACAATCTGTTGCATCACGCCAAGGGTGATCGCCCCAGCCACAATTGTTGGCGCCAAGGCAACATAAGGAACAAGCACACCAGCCTGCAAATAGGAAATCTTGGCAACATCAAAATAAAGATAATGGAAAAACAGGCGGTAATAGTTTTTCCGGACATTCCCAAAAAACTCATTCACAGTTGGCGGAGTGATCCGGTCTGTATCATCTTCACCATAAACCAATTGTTTGCGATAGGCCGCCTCGACCACCTGATTGTTAAATTCCAGCCCCGGCAGTTTATAACCAACAGCGGCAAGAACAACCGTACCAAAAAGCGCAAAAACAATTGCCACATAAACCAGTGAATGTTCGACAGCGCCGAAAAACGGCAGTTCCGTCACATTTTTGGACAGGCCCCATAGGATCGGCAAAAAGGCAAAAAGCGTCATAACCGAGTCAAGAAACGCAACACCAAGCCCTTCCATAATCGCGGCAAAACGTTTTGTATCTTCTTGTACCCGCTGTGACGCGCCTTCGATATGATGCAGCTTCTTCCAGTTTCTGGTGTAATAATCATTCATCGCCGTACGCCAGCGAAACACCCAATGTTTTGAGAAAAAGCTTAGCAGCGTTGCGATAACAACATAAATGCCAGCAATCTTGAAAAAGCTGAGTAAAGCCCCGAAAAACTCGCCTTGCGATACCGCATTTGGCGTTGTTAGCGCTTTTTGAACCATATCATAAAACTGGCCAAACCATTCATTGATCATCACATCGACTTGCACCTGATAATAGGTGCCACCAACAATAACCACCATGCCAAGCCAAGCCCAAAGCGCCCATTGCCGTGATCTAAAAAAAGACGAAAACATTTCAATTCCTCGCAATCTGAAAAGATGGCATGCCAACAACCAATAAACGTGATATCGGCCGGCCGAGATTATATTCAATACACCTAAATCAAGACAAATGCGCGGTTAATGGCGATCGCCAGCGATTTGCCTAGCTTTGCCGCCGGTCATGAACAATGGCACTGGCAACAATACCAAAGCCAATGAAAACGGTTAGCATTGACGTGCCGCCATAGGAAATTAGCGGCAATGGCGCACCAACAACGGGAAGCAACCCAGTCACCATCGCCACATTCACAAACATATATAAGAACACCATCATGCCGATGCCGATACAGGTAAGCTGGGCAAACCGGCTATTCACGCGAAAACTAATCCGCAGAATTGCGATGGTTATCAATAGATAAATCAGCAAGATAAAGATATTACCAGCAAAGCCAAATTCCTCACCAATCATCGTGAAAACAAAGTCGGTTTGCTTTTCGGGAAGGTAATTTAGCTGACTTTGACTTCCCATCAAAAACCCTTTGCCAAAAAACCCACCCGACCCAAGAGCAATTTTCGATTGCGTGATCTGATAGCCCGCGCCCAAAACATCGGTTTCGGGGTTTAAAAAGGTCATCACGCGCGCCTTTTGATAGACTTTCAGCTGCAACCATAATAACGGAACCGCCGCCAACACTGCCGCCAGCGAGCCAAATACATATCGCCATGGTAAACCAGCCGAAAACACCACAACAAGCCCGCCAAATAACAGCATCAACGCCGTTCCAAGATCGGGCTGTTTTACAATCATCGCAAATGGCACGGCGATAATGGCAAAGGCTGGAAGATACCACACAAAGCTGCGCATCCGGTCATGTGGCTGGCTGCTGAAATAGCGCGCCAATGCCAGAATAACCGACAGCTTGGCTGGCTCGGATGGTTGAAAATTCATCCCGCCAATGCTGATCCAGCGCGAAACACCCAGTCCGGTACCGACAACCATAACCGCCAGCAAAACCAATATTGCCGCGGCCAGAAACACGTAGGACATTCGTTTGATAAAACTGAAATCAATAAAGGCAATACAAACAACAAGCGCCATGCCAACAATCGCACGAACCGCATGCCTACCAGCCCATGGTTGCCATGATCCCTGCGATGCAGAATACAGCGCCAGCGAACCAACAAGCGCCAAAATACCGGCCAATAATAGCAAATGCCACGGAATGCGAAGCAGGATTTTGAAAACCGTCATATCTAGCCCTGCTTCTGCATTAATTGGGTAAGAATATCACGGGCAACAGGCGCAGCGGTTGATGAGCCGCTTCCACCATGTTCCACCACGACCGAAATGGCATAGCGCGGCCGCTTTACCGGCGCATAGGCAACAAAAAGCGCGTGGTCACGTTCGGCCCATGGCCGGTCGATATTATTGACAATCCCTTCTTCACGCTGGGCTTTAGTGATGCGTTTGACCTGAACAGTTCCGGTTTTTCCGGCCATGCCGCCAAGCGATTTATCAAGATCATAATTGCGTGCAGTGCCAAGCCCGCCATTCATCACCTCAAACATACCTTCGCGAATAATTGCTAAAGCATAAGGATCAACATCCAATGGCGCAAAATCAGGCGCGGCATCCCCACTTGATTTAACCAGTCGCGGGGTAACTGCCTGCTTGCCATTTGCAATTCGTGCTGTCATGACCGCCAATTGCACCGGTGTTGCCAGCACATATCCCTGACCAATCGAAGAGACCACGGTTTCCCCCGGTGTCCACACCCTACCCTGACTGGCCAATTTCCATTCATGGCTTGGAATAATGCCCTGCTTTTCCCCGGGAAGATCAATCCCCGTTAAATCACCAAGACCAAGCCGATGCGCCATATCCTTGATTTTCCGAATTCCGGTTTTCAAGGCGACTTTGTAGATGAATACATCACAGGATTGTTCAAGCGCCGAGATGATATTCATCATCCCATGCCCGCCCTTTCGCCAGCAATGAAAGGTTGCATTGCCAAGTTCCATATCGCCAGAACAATTAAATTGGGTATTTTTCGAGATAACCCCTGCCTCAATTGCGGCCAGCCCCACCACCATCTTAAAGGTTGATCCGGGGGCATATTGACCTGAGGTCGCGCGGTTCAGTAAAGGGGTGCGCGGATGTGAATTAAGCCTTCGCCAATCACGGGTAAGCAAGGTTCCTGTAAACAGGTTTGGATCAAACATTGGTGCCGATACAAGCGATATGACCTCGCCGCTGTGGATATCCATGACCACAACCGCCCCCGATTCCGGTGGCACAAGCCGGTCTTTTGCATCCTGCAAAATCAGATTATCACCAAGCGCGATATGCGCCTGCAAGTCGCTGTCTTTGGCCAAGGCACGCTGCACCTGCAGTGACCCAAGCTCGACCGGCGTAAGCTGGCCACGCCGCAAAATTTCAGCCGCCTGAAGCTGAACCCCAACATCAATTGAAAGTTGTAAATCCTTTCCCGACATGGCATCAACATCACGAAGCACGCGGATAGACTGACCCTTTGCATTCACCTCGATACGTTCACGTCCAGGCAGTCCACGCAGATAAATTTCATGCGCGAATTCGACGCCTACCTTGCCAGTGCCAAGATAGGGGGTTTTTTCCAGTGACTGATTGCGTTCAATTTCACGCGCCGTCACTGGCGAGACATAGCCGGTAATATGACAAGCAAGTGCCCCCTGCGGATAGATGCGCCGCAACGATTTCCCAAAGCTGACCCCACCAAATAGCGGGCTTCGCACCGCCAGCCGCGCCAATTCGCGCTGCGACAGATCATTACGAACAATAATGTCACGAAAAGATGGGCCTTTGCGCGCGGCAAGCAATACAGCCTTGATGTCTCTTTCGGTCAACTCGATAATTTGCCCAAGCGCAGCGAGCGTCTGTTGCAGATCATCAACATAAAGCGGGGTGACATAAAGCTCGAAAGATTCAGCATTACCGGCAAGAAGTCGCATTTTTCGGTCAAATAGGCGGCCCCTTGTTGGTGCCACAATCCGCACATCAAATTGATTGCGGTCAGACAGGCGCTGATAACGATTATTCTGCGCCACCTGCAATTGGAACAGCCGCGCGCCCAAAAAGCTGGTGAGCAAGGCCGAGCCGCCAGCAAGAAGCAGCCCGCGGCGGCTCATGGTACGCCGTAAATCTTTTGTCTTGGCGCGGAACATCAGACCATCTTCACCTTTTGCAGCAAGCGGTGAACGGCAAAAATCAGCACAAAGCCAATCGGGAACAGAATAAGCGTTGCACCAGCTTGAAACAGGATCGGGCTCAGCGATGGAATGGCAAAATTCACCGCTGAAAACAACAATAGCTGAAACAGCGATACCGCCGCACAGCTGAGCGCAAAATCAACCCATAGCTGGCCAAAATCACTTTGCTGTAGCCGAACAAGCCGAAGCTGCATCAAATAGGCAAGCAACATAAAGGAAGTTGCCCGCCCACCCAAAAGATCGGACAACAGAAAATCGCCAATGATACCAGTCAAAAATATCGTGAAAATCGGCATATATTTGCCGTGATAAATGATTATACAATAAATGAAGATCAACGACAGGTTCGGCGCTGATCCGTAAAAAACCGGCCATTGCGCCACCGCCGATTCCAGCAAAACAAGGGCAAAACCAAGCGCAGCCGTCAAAAGCTGAATCGGCAAATCCGATTGAAAATCGGCCTTTTCGAAATAAGACCGCTGATCCTTCATTTGCGTTTTCCTGATGAATTCAGGCCTTCAAGAAGTCGCGTTGAGTCATCAATCGGCATTGGCGTGTAAAAATCGGCAAGATCAAGGTTGCTGTTATCAATACCATCAAGCCCACCAACCAAAACTGACAAATAACTCAAATGCCGAAAATCAACCGCTGGCCGAACGCGAATTTTGCCATCTTTAATCTGATCAACACGCCCGACCGGCAAACCGTTTGGCAAAACACCGCCATGACCTGATGTCAGCACCAATTCGCCGATTTCAGGCTTGGCCTCATCAGGTAAAAATTGCAAATCAAGAAACTGGCCGTTTTGGCCAACAGTTAGACCCGGCCATGATGATGAGGCCAGAATGACCGGAATCCGTGCATTGATATCACTTATCAACAGAACGCGGGCATAGGCTCTGCCAACATCAATGACAATACCAACCAATCCATCTGCGGTAACAACCGGATTGCCCCGCACAATGCCTTTTTCACTGCCGATTGAAATCAACACCGTATGCGCAAAGCCGCCACCGGGCGCAGTCACCGCACGCGCGGTGATCGGCGTTCGGTTTTCAACCGTTGCCGCCCCTGTCACGCTTCGCAATTGGCGGTTTTCACTTTCCAAAATTTCGGCGCGGCGACGCCAGCGTTTCAGCAAGTCATTTTCACCTTGAAGCCGCACATTTTCGGCGCGCAGCGACGCCACTGTCCGCATGCCTTCAATCATGGTTTCAATGCCGCGGATGGGTGCCGAAACAACATCGACAATCGGTGCAAGAAAATCATTGCTTCCCATACGCAAATTGCGCAAAGCAGCCAAATCTGCCTTACCAAGAAACATTAAGGAAAAACTTACAAGAATAAGAACGCCATGCACGATACGTCTTTGTCTGACTCTGGCTTTATCAGACACGCGCATAACGCTCTCCTTTGTCTAGGCACCGATTAGGACGTTCCGAAGGGTTTTCAGTTCCTCAAGACAACGTCCGGTGCCAAGCGCAACACAGCTAAGCGGATCTTCGGCAATTGAAATTGGCAAACCTGTTGCGTCACGAAGCACACCATCAATATCACGCAGCAAAGCACCGCCGCCAGTCATCACAATGCCTTTTTCAACAATATCCGCCGCCAATTCCGGTGGTGCCTGCTCAAGCGCCATTTTCACCCCTTCAACGATTTGGCGAACCGGATCTGAAATCGCTTCGGCAACCTGTGCCTCGGTGATGCTAATTTCCTTTGGCACGCCATTGACAAGGTCACGGCCGCGAACGTCAATTTTATTGCCACTGCTTTTTTCCGGCTTGCGCGCAACGCCGATGCTTTTCTTGATCCGCTCGGCAGTGGCTTCACCAATCAAAAGGTTATGCGTGCGGCGCATATAGGCAATGATCGCCTCGTCAATCTTGTCGCCACCAACACGAACCGAATGGGCAAAAACGATATTCCCAAGCGACAGAATGGCAACTTCGGTTGTGCCACCACCAATATCAACAACCATTGAACCCGACGCTTCGGTAACTGGCAGATTGGCGCCAATCGCCGCGGCCATTGGCTCTTCGATCAAAAAGACCCGGCGCGCACCAGCAGCTTCGGCCGATTCTTGAATGGCGCGGCGTTCAACCGCCGTTGATCCTGATGGCACACAGATGATGACTTGCGGGCTGGCAAATGACATACGGCCATTCACCTTGCGAATGAAATGTTTGATCATTTCTTCGGCAACTTCAAAATCAGCAATAACACCATCAGCCATTGGCCGGATGGCACGAATATTTCCAGGTGTCTTTCCAAGCATGACTTTGGCTTCTTCACCAACAGCAAGAACATGCGTTTTGCCCCTGATTTCGGCCATAGCAACAACCGATGGCTCATCAAGAACGATACCCCGTCCCTTGACGTAAACCAGCGTGTTCGCCGTTCCTAGGTCAATACCAATATCAGCCGAGAATAATCCAAGGAATGCGCCAAACATATTCCATCTCCAAATTTTCAGCCGGTAGTAACGGCAGAACAGTCAAAATGCAGTCACGTAAAATGACAACTATTAATCAACATAAAGGGCCACTAGGCCCTTTATGTCATAAGTTATCACTATATCAACAATGTGGCAAAAACTAGTTCTTTGCCTTGTCGACGAGGCGGTTTGCACCAATCCATGGCATCATTGCCCGCAATTCAGCACCAACCTGTTCAATCGGATGCTCGGCATTGCGACGACGTGTTGCTTTAAAGCTTGTCTGACGGGCTTTGTTTTCAACCATCCAGTCACGAGTAAAGCGGCCAGCCTGAATATCTTCAAGAACGCGCTTCATCTCGGCTTTGGTTTCATCCGTGATGATCCGTGGACCAGTGACATATTCGCCATATTCGGCGGTGTTTGAGATCGAGTAATTCATGTTGGCAATACCACCTTCATAAATCAGGTCAACGATCAGTTTCACTTCATGCAAACACTCGAAATAGGCCATTTCAGGTGCATAACCAGCTTCGACAAGTGTCTCAAATCCAGCTTTGATCAATTCGCAAAGACCGCCACAAAGAACAGCCTGCTCGCCAAATAGATCAGTTTCACATTCTTCTTGGAATGTAGTTTCGATGATGCCTGAACGTCCACCACCAACAGCTGATGCATATGACAAGCCAATTTCATGTGCATTGCCTGATGAATCCTGATGGACAGCAATCAAACAAGGTACACCGCCACCGCGGACATATTCAGACCGCACTGTGTGACCCGGGCCTTTTGGGGCAACCATAAAGACGTCAATGTCGGTGCGTGGCTCGATCAGGTTAAAATGAACATTTAATCCATGTGCAAATGCAATCGCAGCACCTGGGCGGATATTCTCAGCAATCTCGTCAGCATAGATATCAGCCTGCAATTCGTCAGGGGTCAACATCATGATGACATCACCCCACTGTGATGCTTCGGCAACATCCATAACCTTGAAACCGGCATCGCTGGCTTTGGCGCGGCTTGACGAGTCAGACCGCAGCGCGACAGAAACTTCAGCAACACCGCTATCCTTCAGGTTTGCTGCATGAGCATGACCCTGGCTGCCGTAACCAACGATAACAACCTTCTTTTTCTTGATCAGCCCAACATCGGCATCACGATCATAATAGACACGCATTGACAGTTTTCTCC
>JADHOU010000045.1 GCA_016778825.1 Candidatus Puniceispirillum sp.
AGGGTTTACCGCCGCGTGTTGGCGACAAGGTTGATCTGGTGATTGCCCGCGAAAATACCGAAGGCTTTTATTCAGATCGTTCGATGTTTTTCGGGCGTGCCGAATTTATGCCAACCGAAGATATGGCTTTGTCGGTTCGGAAAATCACCCGTCAGGCCTCAACACGGATTGCCCGAACCGGCTTTGAACTGGCCGCACAGCGCCGCCGGAAAGTCACCGTTGTCCATAAAGCGAACGTGTTTCATGTGTCTGATGGGTTGTTTCTTGAGGCGGTTCGCGCGGTTCGGGATGAATTTCCCGATTTTGAATATGAAGAACAGATCATTGACGCGATGGCGGCACTACTGATCCGCGACCCTAGCCAGTTTGATGTGATCGTCACAACCAATATGTATGGCGATATCCTGTCGGATGAAGCGTCGGAAATTGCAGGCAGCCTTGGCATGGCGGCATCATTGAATGCGGGTGAAACATTTGCCATGGCGCAAGCACAGCATGGATCGGCACCGTCATTGGCCGGAAAGGATCAGGCCAACCCATCATCTTTGATCGGCTCGGCGGCGATGCTGCTTCGTTGGATTGGCGAGCGGCACGAAGCCCCTCAATTTCTAACGGCCGCTGATGCGATTGAACTGGCCATTACAAAGGCTGTGGCGACGGCCAGCACGCGAACCGCAGATTTGGGTGGGCCGCTTGGCACAAACGCCTTTACCGATGGGCTTTTGGCGATGATCAAAAAACCATAATTTGTCAGTTCAGGCGATTTGCGCCTTGCTTGGCGGCAATGATGCCGGTCATGCAAGGCCTGCCAAGGCCGTATTTACCGCAAACAGCAACAAAGAGTACCGATAATGTCAAAGCCCGATCAAATGTCTCAATCTTATGTCATGTCAGATGATGCGGTTCGTTTTGCGACCATGATCATGGCCGGACAGGGGGTCAGCAACGAAGATGCTGCCATCATTGCCGAATGTCTTGTCGAGGCTGATCTTCGCGGGGTGCAAACGCATGGGCTTTCACGGCTGCCGGTTTATGTTGAGCGGGTTCAGCGCGGGTTGGTAAAGGCGGTGCCGGATATGAAGCTTGCAAAACCGGTGGCGGCTTGTGCGTCGCTTGATGGTGATAATGGCTTTGGATTTCTTGTCGGGCGAAGGGCCATGCAAGAAGCTATAACGATGGCAGATAGCTGCGGTGTCGGTGTTGTTGCGGCGCGAAACAGCAATCATTTTGGCATGGCGGCAACCTATCTTTTGCAAGCGGTAAAGGCTGGATATTTTGCTTTTGTGTTTACCAATGCGTCAAAGGCCATGCCGCCATGGGGTGGGCGCGAAGGATTGCTTGGTACCAGCCCGTTTGGCGCGGCGGCACCCGCTGGCAAGCTGCCGCCCTTTGTTTTGGATATGTCGCCTGCGGTGGCGGCGCGCGGCAAGATCAGGCTTGCCGAAAAACGCGGCGAGCCAATCCCCGAGGGCTATGCGCTTGATGAAAATGGCCAAGTCACAACCGATGCAACCGCCGCGCTTCGCGGCGTTGTTTTGCCAATGGGGGGCTATAAGGGGTCGGGGCTGTCGATGCTGATGGAAATTTTGGCTGGGGTTTTTTCGGGCGCAAATTTTGGTGGCGATGTTCCGGATCAATATACCGTCTGGGATCGGCCACAAAATGTTGGGCATTTCTTCATGGCGCTAAAACCGGGGATTTTTGTTACTGAACAGGGGTTTCGTAACCGGATGGACACGCTTGTCGGCCGGATTAAAACCAATCCGCTGGCCGATGGATTTGACGAAATCTTAATGCCGGGTGAAATTGAATCACGCCTTGAGGCTGAACGGCGCAAGACCGGCATTCCTTTTGCGGCACCAGATCTTGCGCTTCTTGCGAAATTGGCTTTCGATCATGGTGTGGCTGAACTGCCGCAGATAAACCGGTGAGCAAAACCCATAAACTGAAATGATAACCTGAAATGCTAACCCCAAGGAGGCTTTCGATATGTTGACCTTTTATTATGCAAAAAATTCTGCTGCCTATGCGCCGCATATTCTGCTTGAAGATATTGGTGCTGACTATAACGCGGTTCGTATTGATTTCATGACAGGTGAGCAACGCTCGCCAGCCTATTTAGCGGTAAATCCGAAAGGGCGGTTGCCGTCACTTGTTACCGAAAAGGGGGTCTTGACCGAAACACCTGCCATTCTTGCTTATTTGGCACAGCGTTTCCCCGAACATGATCTGGCACCAAGCGATCCGTTTGAATTTGCCATCGCGCAGGCCTTTAACAGCTATATGGCATCAACGGTTCATGTTGCGCATGCGCATAAACATCGCGGCGCACGCTGGGCAGATGATTTGGCAGCACATGACTCAATGCGCGCCAAGGTCAAAGAAAACATGACCGAATATGCGGAGATGATCGAAACCCATTATTTCAAAGGGCCATATGTTCTTGGTGATAAATTTTCATTTTGTGATCCCTATATGGCGCTGGTAACGCGCTGGTTTAAAGATGATGGGGTTGATCTTGATCCATTCGCCAAAATCAGGGCGCATGACGCCTTGATGCGCGAACGCCCGTCAATGCAGCGCGTGCTTGAGCTTCATGCCTAATTTGTCGCTGGCTTTTGCAATCTCATTTGGCAAAGTCAGTAAATGCTGACTTCATGCTGGTAGTTGCCGATTGCCATGATATGCTGCAAATAGCCAAAAGGCAGTTTTGAATTAAATTAAAAAAGGGTGATTTAGCGCGATGTTGCTTGGCTGTATTGGTGATGATTTTACGGGGTCAAGTGACCTTGCCAACACATTGGCAAAGGCGGGAATGGCGGTTGTGCAATATAGCGGCGTGCCATCTTTGCCGGCAGAGACATCGGTCGAAGCAGGGGTGATTGCGCTGAAATCGCGTTCAATCCCTGCGGCGGAGGCGATCAAACAGTCGCTGGCGGCCTTGAAATGGTTGCAAGAGCAAGGCTGCAAACAATTTTTCTTTAAATATTGTTCAACATTTGACTCGACCGATGACGGCAATATCGGGCCGGTGGCAGAGGCGCTGGCATCTGCATTGGCGGCTGATACGGTTATTGTTTGTCCGGCATTTCCGGGAACCGGACGCGCGGTGTTCCAAGGCCACCTTTTTGTCAAAGATCAATTGCTGTCAGATAGCCCAATGAAAGATCATCCGCTAACGCCAATGCGTGATTCCGATCTTCGCCATGTTATGGGGCGTCAAAGCCGTGGTGCGGTTGGGCATGTGCCAATGGCGATTGTTGCGAAAGGCAGTGATGCAATTCGTGATGCACTTGCCCTTGAGGCGCGTCATGGCCGCCATCTCATTGTGGTTGATGCGATCCATGACGATGATCTGATTGCGATTGGGGCTGCGGCGCGTGATCTGGTTTTGGTCACTGGCGGGTCGGGTGTGGCGATGGGGTTGCCGGCAAATTTTGCCAAAACTGGCCAGATTGCGGCAAAAAAGCTCGATTGGCAGGGGCAGGCCGGACGCTGCGCCATTCTAAGCGGGTCTTGTTCTGAGGCAACCCGAAACCAGATTGCCACCCATGCCAAAACTGGCGCGCAATATGAGATTGATGTCGCTGGCGTGATGCGGGGTGAAGTGACAATTGATGGTTTGGTAAGCTGGCTTTTGGCGCAGGATGGACTGCCGATACTCTATTCATCGGCATCGCCAACCGCGGTTCAGCATGTGCAGGCAGAATTTGGAATGAAGGCGGTTGCTGACCGGCTTGATAGATTATTTGGTGATCTTGCCATTGCGCTTGTTGCCGCGGGAATTGAACGTCTGGTTGTTGCTGGCGGTGAAACCTCGGGCGCGGTTGTCGAGGCTTTGCGGCTGAACGCCCTATCAATGGGGCCGGAAATTGACCCTGGCGTGCCAGCGATACGCGCCGGACCCACTCTGACGGTTGCGCTGAAATCAGGGAATTTTGGCGCTGATGATTTTTTTGAAAAGGCTGCAGCGATTTTGGCAGGAGGTGCAAAATGACCGAAACCCAGCTTCGTGAACAGATTTGCCAATTGGCAAAATCAATGTTTGATCGCGGGCTAACCGTTGGGTCAAGCGGGAATATATCGGTTCGATGTGACGATGGCGGGCTTCTTGTAACGCCAACTGACAGTTGCTTTGGCAGGCTGGATCCAGCAAGGCTAAGCCGGTTTGATGCGACCGGAACATTGATATCGGGTGATCCGCCAACCAAGGAAATGCCGCTTCATGCCGCGTTTTATGACAGCCGGTCGCAAGCTGGTGCGATTGTGCATCTTCATGCAACCCATTCGGTGGCGCTGTCGACCTTGCCTGTTGATGATGCGGCAAATTTTCTTCCACCGCTGACGGCCTATTCGGTGATGAGGCTTGGTAAGGTTGCGCTGCTCCCCTATTTCCGGCCAGGTGATTCTGCCGTTGTCAATGCCATTAAGGGGCTTGCCGGAAAACATAGCGCAGTGATGCTTTCCAATCATGGGCCGGTGGTCGCAGGCAAGGGGCTTGAAGCCGCCGTTTATGCGGTCGAAGAATTGGAAGAAACGGCAAGGCTGGCGCTTTTACTGCGCGGGCTGCCGGCACGTGGACTTGATAACGCGCAGATACGGGATATTGTTACGCATTTTGACGTTGAATGGGATTAAAGCTGCTTTTGCGATGGAAAGATAATCGATCCAATACAATAGCCACCAGGTGATGCTCGCCAGACAATAGCTGCCAGTTAATGGCCGCCAGATGCTCTAAATTATATCGTCAACAAAATCTTGCCGCGCTGGGTTCCCGATTCCATCAATTCATGGGCTTTTGCCGCATCAGCCAGATCAAAGCTGGTAAAGGTCTTTGCGCGTAATTGCGCTGGTGCCCCATTGAAAAAAGGCCATGCGGTTTTTTGCAGATCGGCGGCAACCGCCGATTTAAAAGCCTCAGGGCGTGACCGTAATGTTGATCCGGTAAGGGTGAGGCGTTTCAGCATCACCGGCATCAGATCAATTTCCATTTTTGATCCCAGATTGAAAGCAAGCTGGATAATCCGCGCATCGGCATGGGCTGCTTTGATATTGCGCGCTATATAATCACCACCAATAATATCAAGAATGATATCGGCACCGCCGGCCTCGCGCAGAATCGGAACAAAATCATCCTGTTTGAAATTGATGGCTCGTTTTGCGCCAAGCGCTTCGCAATAGGCGCAGGCTTCATCTGAATAAGCCGTCGTAAACACCTGCAATCCCATTGCTGTACCGAGCTGAATTGCTGTCGAGCCAATGCCGCCAGCACCGCCATGAACAAGAAAAACCCCATCTTGTTTGATGTGCTGCTGAAAGAACACATTGCTCCAGACGGTAAAATAAGTCTCGGGAAGGCCTGCGGCATCAATTTCAGGCACGCCTGCCGGAATTGGCAGGCAATGGCTTGCCGTTACCGCGACATATTCGGCATAGCCACCACCATTGGTTAAAGCGCAAACATGGTCGCCGATCACCCATTGCGTTTGCGCTGCGCCGATGGCAACGATTTCGCCCGATACTTCAAGACCCAATAGGTCAGACGCGCCTTTTGGTGGTGGGTAATGGCCGCGGCGTTGCACAAGGTCAGGCCCGTTGACGCCAGCGGCGGTCACTTTGATCAAAACCTCATCGGCACGCGGCTGCGGCACATCGCGTTTGCCAGTGACAAGAACATCAGGACCGCCAGCCTCGCGCATTTCAATAACGGTCATTTGCGTTGGTAGGGTCATGATTTTTCCTTTTTTAAAGCAGTTTCTGATCGAAAAACATGGGGGTTAAAATTGCATTTTTCAGTGTGATTGAGGCTGTTTGCAGAGGCCTTATCTGGCTATGTGTTAACGCAGCCATCATTATACGTCAATTCATGGCATGTGACGGTTTTTTGGTCGTGGTGTTTAACGGGTCACAACCTGTCGGTTTTTGTATGAAAAAAATAGAAAGTCAGCCATAAGTTAAAACGGCAATCGGTTGGTTGCTGTAGATTTTATTTCTGGTATACCAAATAATGTATTTGACGGCGCGGGCGCGAAATGTGACACTTTCCTCGCAAATTAGGAGATTTACGTGGATACTTTTGACGGCGATATTGGGGTTTGGAAATCGGCTCCGGGAAAAGGGCGGAAAACCCCCAAAGGACGGCAGGTTGATGATGCTGCCTTAGCAAATGTTCGGGCGCTTCTTGGTGACCGGCCGCGGCGACGCGATTTACTGATCGAGCATCTGCATCTGATTCAGGATCACTATGGGCATCTTAGCGTGCAGAATCTCAATGCGCTTGCTGAAGAAATGCGCATGGCGCAGACCGAAGTTTATGAAGTTGCCACCTTTTATGCGCATTTCGATGTTGTGAAAGATGGTGACGTGCCGCCACCGGCATTGACGATTCGTGTTTGTGACTCGCTGTCATGTGAATTGGCCGGCGCGCAGGCGTTGAAATCAGCGCTTGAAGATGGTCTTGATGCGACCAAGGTGCGGGTTCTGCGCGCGCCATGCATGGGACGCTGTGACACCGCGCCAGTGCTGGAAATCGGCCATAATCATATTGATTTTGCAACAGTCGAAAAGGTCGATGCTGCGATTGCGGCAGATGACACACATCCGCATATGACCGATTATCAGGATTTGGCGGCCTATCGGGCGACTGGCGGTTATGACAAGCTTGAGTCGCTTCGTGCTGATGGTGATTGGCAGGCGGTTCAGGAATTGGTGAATCAAAGCGGCCTTCGCGGGCTTGGTGGAGCAGGATTTCCGTCAGGCAAGAAATGGGGCTTTGTGCGGGCTGCCGAAGGACCGCGCTATCTTGCTGTCAATGGCGATGAGGGCGAGCCGGGTACATTCAAAGACCGTTATTATCTTGAGCGGACGCCGCATTTGTTCCTTGAGGGCATGTTGATTGCCGCATGGGCGGTTGAGGCTAATACCTGCTTTATCTATATGCGTGACGAATATCCGGTTGTGCTGAAAATTCTGGCTGATGAAATTGCAAGGCTGGAAGATGCTGGTTTGGTGGCAAAGGGATATATTGATTTGCGCCGTGGTGCTGGTGCCTATATCTGTGGTGAAGAAAGCGCGATGATCGAATCAATTGAAGGCAAGCGCGGATTGCCGCGTCACCGTCCGCCTTATGTGGCGCAGGTTGGTGTCTTTAACCGGCCAACATTGGTGCATAATATCGAAACGCTGCATTGGATTACCCGCATTTGCCGTGAGGGGCCAGAGGTGCTGTCGTCGGTTGAAAAGAACGGGCGGACAGGTCTTCGCAGCTATTCAGTATCAGGCCGTGTGGCAAATCCGGGTGTGCATCTTTTGCCAGCCGGTTCAACCATCACCGATATTATTGAGGCAGCTGGCGGCATGGCCGAAGGTCATGCTTTCAAGGCCTATCAACCGGGCGGGCCGTCATCTGGCCTGTTACCTGCCAGCGTGAATGATGTTCCGCTTGATTTTGATACATTGCAACCGCTTGGCACCTTTATTGGGTCGGCCGCGGTGGTGGTGCTGTCGGATCAGGATCGGGTGCGTGATGCGGCGCTGAATATGCTCCGCTTTTTCGAAGATGAGAGCTGTGGTCAATGCACGCCATGCCGCGCCGGTTGCAGCAAGGCGGTTCAGCTGATGCAAGCCGATAAATGGGATCAGCCTTTGTTGCAAGATCTGTGTGATGTGATGCAGGACGCTTCCATCTGTGGATTGGGACAAGCTGCCCCAAACCCTATTCGTTTAACGATGAAACATTTCTCTGAAGAAGTTAGCTGAGGCCCCCATGCTAGATTCAACGCCGCAAAAAACTGTAACCATTAAACTGGATGGCAAGGATATTTCCGTGCCAGAAGGCGCAACCATTTGGGAAGCGGCACAAGCCCAGGGAACCTTGATTCCACATTTGTGTCACAAGCCCGAGCCCGGGTATCGCTCGGATGGCAATTGCCGTGCCTGTATGGTCGAAATCGAGGGCGAGCGTGTTTTGGCCGCATCTTGTATCCGTCCAGTACAAGATGGCATGGTGGTGAATACGGCAAGCGAACGCGCCGAGAAATCACGCGCGCTTGTGGTTGAATTGCTGGCCGCAGATCAGCCCGACCAGCCGCATGATGCATCATCACATTTTCTGGATATGGCCGCATTGAATGGCGTGTCTGAAAGCCGTTTTCCGGCACGTGATGCCTGTCATGTTCCGCTGCTTGACGATAGTCATGTGGCGATGAGTGTGAATCTGGATGCCTGTATCCATTGCAACCTTTGCGTTCGCGCTTGTCGTGAAGTGCAGGTGAATGATGTGATTGGCATGGCCGGACGCGGTCTTGATGCGCAAATCGTCTTTGATATGAATGATCCGATGGGGCAATCAACTTGTGTTGCCTGTGGTGAATGTGTTCAGGCTTGCCCAACGGGTGCTTTGATGCCGGCAAGCGTTCTTGATGATGCGCAGCATGGCGATAGCAAAGATTTTGACCGCGAAGTCCAGTCGGTTTGCCCGTATTGCGGGGTTGGTTGCCAGCTATCCTTTAAAATCAAGGATGATGAAATCAAATATGTCGAAGGGGTGAATGGCCCGGCCAACGAAAACCGGCTTTGTGTAAAGGGGCGGTTCGGTTTTGACTATGTTCATCACGATCACCGTCTGACCAAGCCATTGATCCGGCGTGATGATGCGCCGGCAAAGGGGCTGAATGTTGATCCGTCGAATCCGCTGACGCATTTCCGCGAAGCCAGTTGGAAAGAAGCGCTGGATGTAGCGGCAAACGGCTTTATCAAGCATCGTGATATTTCAGGCAAGCGCATTGCCGGTTTTGGATCGGCAAAATGTTCGAATGAAGAAGCCTATCTTTTCCAAAAGATGATCCGTCAGGGATTTGGCCATAATAACGTCGATCACTGCACCAGGCTATGTCATGCCTCATCGGTTGCGGCTTTGCTGGAAAATGTCGGTTCGGCTGCGGTTACGGCAACCTTCAACGAAATTGAAAATGCCGATGTCGCCATTGTGATTGGTGCCAACCCAACCGAAAACCATCCGGTCGCGGCAACCTATTTCAAACAATTTGCCAAACGTGGCGGTAAATTGATTGTGATGGATCCGCGCGGGCAGGGGCTCAAGCGTCATGCTGCACACA